>CAZPKJ010000006.1:0-27337 GCA_964587075.1 uncultured Flavobacteriaceae bacterium
GTGATGTGAAATCGGTTGCTTCAACTACTGCCGGTGTTTACCAGAGAGATGAGGGTGACGATGTGAACGTGAGAGGTTCCCGTTCCGATGCTACCGATTATTATATCGATGGTATTAAGGTGCGTGGATCAACAAACTTACCACAGTCAGGAATTGAACAGATAACCGTTGTAACCGGGGGTGTACCTGCCCAGTATGGTGATGCTACGGGTGGTATTATCAACATTACTACAAGGGGACCCAGCAAGGAGTTTTTTGGCGGGGTTGAATTTGTAACTTCCGAGCTGTTTGACAAGTACGGATACAATCTTATCGGAGCTAACATTTCCGGACCCATCTGGAGTAAAAAGGGAGCCGATGGAAAAGTTGACCGTACCGTCATTGGTTTCTTCCTTTCGGGAGAATACCAGCTTGAGAAAGACCCCGACCCTTCTGCAATCGGGATGTATAAGGTAAAGGATGATATTTATAATGACATTCTTAGTGCACCACTTACTTCCACCACAGCAGGTGGTACTGTTTTCAGAAGAAAAACCGAATTCCTTCACAAGGACGATTTTGAAAAGATTAAAGCCAAGCAAAATGTAGAAGCGGCTGCTTACCGTATTTCCGGTAAAATTGATATCCAACCTTTAGATAATATTACTTTAACTTTTGGGGGATCTCTTGACCATAAAAACAGCAATGATTTTATTTATACCTATTCTCTTTATAACTACCAGAACAATCCAAACCGGATTGAAGATGCATGGAGGGTTTTTGGCCGGCTAACTCAAAAATTGGGCGGCGCCAAATCCGGAACTGAAGCATCAGCCTCTGTTATCAAAAATGCATACTATTCTCTTCAGGTCGATTATAGCAGAACTAAAACTTTGTTACAGAATGACGAACACGAAGATCGTTATTTCGATTACGGATACATAGGTAAATTTGAAACAGTCAAGAAGCAAGGTCTGGTTTATTCAAGCCCTCCAATTGATCCTATAACCGGAGATACGATTTTTACCATGTACAATCCTAATGATGGTACAGGAATATACTATATTCAGGCTCTTACGCCGTCCGATTCCATAGTCCATTTTACTGCTGCCGGTGTAAATCCTATTACACAAACTTACACCCAGCAATATTTTAATCAGGTATTACCACTGGGAGCAACCGGCAATTATCAAACACTAACACAAATTGCTACCAACGGGGGGTTAATTAACGGAAGGCTTCCTTCCAACACTTATTCTCTCTATCGCAGCCCCGGTTATACATACAACCAGTATTCGCTATCCGAAGGTTCTCAATTCAGGGTGTCTGCCCAGGTATCGGCCGACGTAAAAGATCATGCCATCATTGCCGGATTTGAATACGAACAACGTTCAGACAGGAACTTTGTAATCAATCCTGTTGGACTTTGGTCATTGATGCGTTTAAGAGCTAATGAAAACAACCAGCAGCTTGACCTTGATAACCCTATTTATATAGGTAGTAATACGGTTCATTATAACAGGTTATACACCGGTGACGGATTGCCTGGGTTTTTTGAAAACCTCCGGTCACGGTTACAATCAGCTGGTTATTCCAATGTGAGCAATATTGACTTTATTGACATTGATAATGTCGACAGAAGTCAGCTTTCATTGGACCTCTTTACTGCAGATGAGTTATTGAATTCGGGTAATAATTATGTTCTTTATAACGGATACGATTATAAAGGTGACAAACAAACCGGATCGGTATCATTTGATGATTTCTGGACTGCCAAAGATGGTAACGGAAATTATACCCGTCCTATCGGAGCGTTCGAGCCCATTTACATGGCGGGATATATCCAGGATAAATTTGCCATTAACGACCTTATCTTTAACGTCGGTGTTCGTATCGACCGGTTTGATGCCAATCAGAAAGTATTGAGAGATAAATATCTTCTGTATCCTGCAAGAACCGCAGGAGAAGTTTCTCCTGATCGCCCGGCAAACATTGGTGAAGATTTTGTTGTCTATGTTAATGATGTAAGTGATCCATTCAATGCCAATATTGTTGGATACCGCGATGAAGACGTTTGGTATGATGCCAATGGAATTGAAGTGGCCAATCCAAACATTCTGGCACAGTTATCCGGAGGAGTAATTGCCCCATGGCTTGTAACACCAAGTTTAGCCCAGGGAGGTGTTCAGACGGAAGCATTTAAACCATCCGACAGCTTTAAGGATTATGATCCTGATGTAACGGTTATGCCTCGTGTAGCTTTCTCGTTCCCGATCTCTGATGAGGCGCTGTTCTTTGCGCACTATGATGTGTTAACGCAACGTCCTCCATCCCGGTTGAGAAATAACCCACTCGATTATTATTACATAGAATCACAGGGTTCTCTTTTGAATAACCCCGACCTGAAGCCTGAAAGAACTACCGATTATGAAATTGGTTTCAAGCAAACACTTTCAAAAAGTTCTGCCATCACTATTTCAGGTTTCTATCGTGAGTTGAAAGATATGATTCAGCAAACCAAAGTAAACTTTGCATACCCCAAAGAGTATCTTACATTTGACAATCTCGATTTTGGAACCGTTAAAGGACTCAGCCTTGGTTATGATATGCGCCGTACCGGAAACGTTCGTTTAAGTGCTACTTATACATTGCAGTTTGCTGATGGAACAGGTTCAGCCGACCGTACCGCCGACAGGCTTCTTCAAAACGGACAACCAAACCTGCGTACCATTGCCCCTCTTGACTTTGATCAGCGCCATGCTATTACCGCTTCTGTTGATTACCGTTACGCTGATGGAAAGAACTATAATGGTCCTATGATCAAGAATACTCAGGTTCTTGCTAACACCGGAGTAAACTTTGTATTCAGGGCAGGTTCGGGAACACCTTACAGCCGGTTCCGCGAGGCACGTGTTGAAGCAAACAATATTGGTGTGCAGCAAATAGGTGCCGGACAACTTGATGGTGAAATCAACGGATCACGTTTACCATGGCAGTATCGTGTCGACGTAAAACTTGATCGTGATTTCAAAATCAGGTTTGGTAAATCTGAGGGAGCCAAAGAAGCACTGCTAAATGTGTACATTCAGGTTCAGAATTTATTTGATACACGAAATATCATTAATGTTTACCGGTATACAGGTAACCCTGATGACGATGGATATTTAGCTACCGGACCCGGACAACAGGATATCGCTGCATCTACCGATCCACAGGGATTTGTTGATCAGTATAACATTAAAGTCAATGACCCCAGTAATTATAGTTTACCCAGACGTGCCAGGTTGGGTGTAAAAATTGACTTTTAATTATCAATAGAATTAAAAATATTTAAAAAACCATAGGATGAGAAATCATATCAGAACCAAATTTTTAACCATACTGGTCATCTTACTAGCCATTATGACCTTGCATACCGATGCCCGGGATATTTCCGGAGTAACCGGTAATGGAAATAAAGGACCTGCCACAACGGCAGCTAATTGCAATGCTACTACCTCGCAGGCCGAATTGGACATCAACAATGTTCGTACTACCATTATGGTGGGAGGAGATATGTGGTGGAACTTAAGCGACCCCAAATATGAAATACCAACCTCTTCCGGAAAGCATTCCATTTTCGCAGGTGCCCTGTGGATTGGTGGTATTGATGCAGGTGGTCAGGTAAAGGTGGCCGCTCAAACTTATCGCCAAACCGGTATTGATTTCTGGGGTGGGCCTATTGATACTACTACGGTAAATATTGATCAGAGCAGGTGTTTATATTTCGACCGTCACTGGAAAGTTACCAAAGATGAGGTGCGGGCTTTTATTGCAGACAACTCCAAGGCAACAAATGACATAAAAAACTGGCCTGGAAACGGACTGGATGTGAATAATGAAGGAAAATATCTGGCCCCATTTAAAGATGTCGACGGAGATGGAATTTATGATTATCGTAATGGCGATTATCCGTATTATCTGTTAACGGATATTGACCCTACAGATACATATCCTTATGTTCCAGGAACACCAAAAGTTGAATGTAATGATTATCTGTTTGGCGACAAAACCATCTGGTGGGTATTTAATGATGTAGGAAATATTCATACTGAAACCAGTTCCGATCCAATTGGTCTCGAAATCAGAGCCCAGGGTTTTGCCTTCAAAACCAACGATGAAATTAATAATATGACCTTTTATAAGTATCAGATTATTAACAGATCAACACTTACTCTTACAGATACTTATTTTGGTCAATGGGTTGACCCGGATCTGGGTAATTATACGGATGACTATGTTGGATGCGATGTTCCCCGCGGACTTGGTTTCTGTTATAACGGTGATGCCGATGACGAAACTGCCAGTGGTTATGGATTAAATCCTCCCGCAGTAGGAGTAGATTTCTTTCAAGGTCCGGCCGCTGACGTTGGTGATAATGTTGACAACGATCGTGATGGTTGTATTGACTGTACCTTTCTTACCGATACAGTATCTGGAAATGTGGTCGCTTACCCCGATAATATACTTCCGGAGCAAATTATTATGTCGAAGTTTGTATATTACAATAACGATGCAACACCACTTGGAAATCCTTCAGGATTTGCCGACTTTTATAATTATTTAAGAGGTATCTGGCGTGACAATCAACCTATCACTTATGGTGGAGACGGCAGGAATCTGGCAAATCCGGTGTGTAACTTCATGTTCCCCGGAACTTCAGATCCGATTAACTTTCCGCTGTTGGGCGAATGGAGTGAATTTACGGCAGGTAATACACCCGCTGACCGCCGTTTCCTTCAGTCGGCTGGTACATTTACATTAACTCCGGGTGCAGTAAATTACATTACAACAGGAGTGGTTTGGGCCAGGGCACAGCAGGGAGGTCCGCTTGCATCTGTTGAATTAATGAAGCTTGCCGATGACAAAGCACAAGCCTTGTTTGATAATTGTTTCAAACTTATTGACGGACCAAATGCTCCTGATTTGGCCATTCGTGAATTAAATAAGCGTTTGATTTTCTCAATTCAGAATTATAACAACGATCAGATTGAACTATACAGTCAGGAAGATCCTACAATTGTAGGTGTTGACGATTCATTAAAAAAGTTCAAATTTCAGGGATACCAGATTTATCAGCTTAAAGATGGTTCGGTAACCACATCGGATATTGGAAATCCTGACAAAGTGCGTTTATTATTCCAGTGCGATATTAAAGATGGTATCAGTCAGATTGTTAATTTTAATTTCGATCCTCAGCTCAATGCAAACGTTCCTGTTGAAATGGTCAATGGTACTAATACCGGAATCATTCATACCCTTGAGGTAAAACAAGACCTGTTTGCAACTGGTAATACCAATTTGATTAATCACAAAACGTATTACTACACGATAGTATCTTATGCTCATAATGAATTCAAAAAGTATGACCCAAATGATCCGGCTGCGCTGGATGGGCAAAAGAAACCATATCTCGCAGGAAGAAATAACATCAAAACATACACCGGAATACCGCACATTTCATCACCGGAAAACAGCGGTCAATTATTAAGTTCCGATTATGGTTTTGGTCCTCGTATCAGAAGGATTGAAGGCCAGGGTAATGGTGGAAAAGTCCTCGATTTTGCAAATAATTATGACAATGAACTGTTGAATCCTCCATTCAGAATAGCTCAGCCTGAATATCGAAATTCACGCGGTCCGCTTAACGTTAAAGTTTATGACCCTACTCTGATCAGAGATTACAGTTTTGAAACCAGATTCGATGGCATTTCAGATGCCTCCGGATGGAAAATGAAAAACCTGAGTTCAGGATCTGAAGTTTTTTCAGAAAGAGCATTAGGGATAACTAACGAACAGGTATTGCCTGAATGGGGAATGTCGGCTACCATCACCAATGTCATTGAAGCAGGTAAACCTGGTGCGGTGAATAACGCTTTCCTTGAAGCCACAATTACTTATGCCGATCCTTCAAAAGTCTGGATGAATTCACTTTCTGATATTGATGATCCTTCACCAGTTGCCAACCCCCAGGACTGGATTCGTTCCGGGGCAGGTGGAATTTATAATGGATTGGATGATGACCAGGTATATGAAAAGTTATTGTCAGGAACATGGGCCCCTTATAAACTTACAGCGAAAGATTACCCGGGACCCAAGTGGTCTGGAATTGCTGAAGCACAAATTACATTGTCTCCCGCAGGTGTCAGCAAAACGGCCATTTCGAGTGTTGATATCGTAATCACTCCTGACAAGAGTAAATGGACACGCTCAGCTGTTATTGAAATTGGAACTACCGGCACTATTGGCGGAGCGCAAACTTTCGGACTCAGAAAGTCACCTTCAATAGGTAAAAATGGTCAGCCTGGTGATAATTCTGTAGCAGATACAAGTATGAGCTGGTTCCCTGGCTATGCTGTGAATGTTGAAACGGGAGAGCGTTTGAATATTGCTTTCGGTGAAAATTCACTCCTTACCGATTTCAATGGTACCGATATGAAGTGGAACCCAACCAGTACAGCATTTATACCAGGTATTGTACCACCCGAGCCTGCCTTTGGTGGTATGCATTTCATATATGTGTTCGGTCATAATGGTGATAACCCAACTGCCGACGTGCCAATGTATGATTCTTGCAGGTTTGTTTACGAAAGATTAAAAACAAACAACAACACCGATAAGCGTAATGTTTGGAAAGATGCCATGTGGGTGAGTATTCCTATGATTAAGTCGGAATATAACAACGCACAATATAATTTCCCGGATGATATCCCGACAGAAGTTAAGATCCGGTTACGTGTTGCCCGTGCCTACAGAACGTATGCTACTTCAAACATTATTAAGAATAACCAGCCTCTTGTTCCCGGAACAACCTATTATGTGACATCTACTCCAGTAACTCACAATGGAACTACATATAATGTTATTGATACATCATTTGTAGCTGCTAATACCATATTTACCGGAGCTGGAACAGTTACAACAACGCCTTCTGTTAACAAGTTCAACCCAATGTATACATTTGGAACTGGTGACTTGGCTAATACAACCAACAGTAGTGAAGAGGCTAAGAAGGCCCTTGACTTAATCAATGTTGTTCCGAACCCGTACTATGCGTTTTCTTCTTACGAAACCAGCCAGCTTGATAACAGGATCAAGATTACAAATCTACCTCCGAATTGCACGGTTTCAATATTTACAATGAGTGGAACCCTTGTACGAAAATTCAGAAGAGATGTTCAGAGCGATAATTCGGAAGGCGCAGTGTTGATTCCCGGACAACCTAATACGGATACATCTCTTGATTGGGATTTAAAAAACCATAAAGGAATTCCTGTTGCCAGTGGAATCTATTTAATACATGTAGAAGCCCCCGGATTAGGTGAAAGAACGCTTAAATGGTTTGGAATGATCAGGCCACTTGATCTTGATACATTCTAATCTCTCACAACTAAATTTTCAACCTCTGAAAACAAACCAAGCATATGAAGCAATTTATAAAACCGATTGTATATAGTTTTCTTACGGCAGCCTTTACGTTATCAGGTTTCCAGGGAATTGCCGGAAACGAAGACCGTGCAGGCCAGGCCGGGGCAACCGAATTACTGATCAACCCCTGGACCCGAAGCTCGGGATGGGGTGGTATCAATATCGCTCATGTCCGGGGCCTTGAGTCACAGTTCAACAATGTAGCCGGACTCGCCTTCACCACGAAAACGGATATTCATTACAGTTATACCGACTGGTTGAAAGGATCCGATGTAATTATTAATTCAGCAGGACTTGCCCAAAGAGTTGGCGAAACCGGAGTTTTGGCTTTATCAGTTATGTCGATGAATTTTGGTGAGATTCAGGTAACCAATACCGATAATCCCGAAGGTGGCATCGGTACATTCAAACCGCAGTTTATAAACCTGGGATTATCTTATGCCAAGTCGTTTTCCAACAGTATTTATGGTGGAATGACCTTAAGAATTATCTCTGAATCCAGTGCCGATGTGAAAGCACAGGGTGTAGCATTTGATGCAGGTATCCAATACGTAACCGGCTTCAACGAAGCCAAAGATGATCTCCGTTTTGGTATCGCACTTAAGAATGTTGGAACACCCATGCGCTATTCCGGTGATGGTTTATCATTCCGTGGTGACCCTCCGGTTGCTACCAGCTATCAGCAAACTATTCAGTCAAGGACAGAAAAGTTTGAACTGCCTTCCTTAATCAGTATTGGAGCGAGTTATGATTATCGTCCGGCTGAAATGCACCGTATCACATTTGTAGGATCGTTTACTTCAAACTCATTTACTTACGATCAGTTCGGTGTTGGACTTGAATATTCTTTCAAGAGTATGTTTTCGATCCGTGGCGGCTACCTGATGGAAAAAGATATGGGCAGCGATACTGAGCGCCTGACTGCACTCAGCGGATTGAATGCCGGTGCTTCTATTGATATTCCTCTTGGAAAAGGCGGAAAGAAATTTGGCATCGATTATTCGTACAGGTCAACTGAATTCTTTGACGGGGCACATGGAATTGGTCTCCGTTTGATGCTCTGATAGAATACGAACAATTTT
Organism: uncultured Flavobacteriaceae bacterium; assembly: GCA_964587075.1. Classification (GTDB taxonomy): domain Bacteria; phylum Bacteroidota; class Bacteroidia; order AKYH767-A; family OLB10; genus CAZPKJ01. Next base: position 8,529 of record CAZPKJ010000006.1, read on the forward strand.
GTCTCGGATGAAAGAGGACCCTCGCAAGGGGTCTTCTTTCATTTTATGCAGGCAACCCATAGTTTTAAATTTTGTAAACCAATGTCACAGGTTAATTATTTCACTGAAGAGGGGCTCAAGAAGCTCCAGGATGAACTGAATCATTTGAAGACAGTAGAGCGTCCAAACATTTCGAAACAGATTGCCGAAGCACGCGATAAGGGCGATTTATCGGAAAATGCCGAGTATGATGCTGCCAAAGATGCCCAGGGTCTTTTGGAGTTAAAAATTGCCAAAATGGAAGAGCTGCTCAGTACGGCACGGTTAATTGATGAGTCGAAAATTGATACTTCAAAAGTTTCGGTACTGTCAACTGTTAAAATAAAAAATACAGCCAACAATGCCGAAATGACCTATACTTTGGTAGCTGAAACCGAAGCGGATCTGAAATCCGGAAAAATTTCGGTAACTTCCCCTATTGGTAAGGGATTATTGGGTAAAAAACCGGGAGAAATTGCCGAAATTGAGGTTCCTTCAGGAGTGATGACTTTTAAGATTATTGAAATCAGCAGATAAATGCCTTCAATATTTACCAAAATTGTTCAAGGTGAAATTCCTGCTTACAAAGTGGCCGAAACCGCAAATTGCCTGGCTTTTTTAGACGTTAATCCCCTGGTAAAGGGCCATACACTTGTAATACCCAAAAAGGAAACCGATTACCTGTTTGATATTCCGGAGCAAGAATACACCGAACTTATGGCTTTCGCAAAAACAGTGGCTCACGCTGTTCAAAAAGCGGTTCCCTGTTTGCGAATAGGTGTAGCGGTTATAGGACTCGAGGTACCTCATGCCCACATTCATCTTGTTCCGTTAAACACAATGGGTGATATTAATTTTTCGCGCCCTAAAATTTCGCTTCACGCGGATGAAATGCAGCGTATAGCAGCATCCATAAAGGCACACCTGGTGTTGTAAAGATTCAGGTAATTTCCCTTCCGGGATTTTGTGTTAAAAATGCTTTCCATCCACGCCCTGGCTTGTTCTTCAGGTCGGGATTCGCTGTTTGCAGATGATGGCAAACTGCAGCGGCAAGGCCGTCGGTGGCATCGAGATATTTTGGACTTTCACTGAAATTCAGTAACGTTTTAAGCATAGCCGAAACCTGTTCCTTACTGGCGTTACCATTGCCCGTTACGGCCTGTTTGATGGTTTTCGGGGAATATTCAAATACGGGCATCGACCGAGATAATGCGGCCGCAATGGCTACGCCCTGTGCACGACCTAATTTTAGCATAGATTGAACATTCTTTCCGTAGAACGGGGCTTCTACAGCCAGTTCATCAGGTTTGTAGGCATCAATAAGCCCTATGGTGCGTTCAAATATTTTCTGGAGCTTTAAATGGTGCCCCGATACTTTATTCAGTTCAATTACACCGGCAGAAACTAAAATTAACTGCTTGTTTGATACATGTAAGATGCCGTAACCCATTACATTCGTGCCGGGATCTATGCCTAAAATTATTTTGTCGGTAGCCATCTGCAAGTTTCAAATTTAGTGATACCATTTGACCCTTCATATAATTTTATTAACATTGTTAAAATATTTTCATCAAATTGAGCTGGCTGAAACTTAAATCTTTATTCTCATTTATAGTTAAATTATGCCTGGTTTGCGGTTCGGTTTATTTTATTTACCGTAAAGTTATTTCAAGGCCCGATTTTGATGTATTGTTTGAACATACCAGAGAAACGTTATTTGGACGCGAAAATATTTCAGTAGCATTCCTGCTTTTATTCATGATGCTGGGTAACTGGTTTACCGAAGCAGCTAAATGGAAATTACTCATCCGCACTATTGAACCGGTTGGAATTCTTAAAAGTTTCAGATCGGTATTAAGCGGTGTTACCGTAAGCCTGTTTACACCCAACCGGATAGGGGAGTTTGCCGGAAGGGTAATGCATCTGCGCCCGGGCGTACGGATTAAAGCTTCAATAGCATCGGTGATTGGCAGTATGAATCAGTTGCTGATAACTATCGTGATGGGTGGAATTTCACTGGTGTTATCGCATTCACATTTTATTTCAGATAATACGTTTATTCAAAGAGTAGTAGTTGTGATTTTATTGTGTGGGATTTTTGCGATGATTTATTTTTATTTCAATATGCCGGGAATCCACCGAATAACACGTAAAATACCTGCCTTGCGAAAAATAACGCTGTATACACGTGTTTTTGAAAGTTTCTCATTTGGTGTATTGATTCATATTACTATTTATTCCTTGATCAGGTATATTATATTTTCTTTGCAGTTTGTGGTTCTGCTTTGGCTCTTCGCCATTGATATTAATTTAATCCATGCCCTAAAACTCATAGCATTGATTTATCTCGTTCTTGCTGCGGTTCCCTCTATTGCCCTGACCGAACTGACCGTAAGGGGGTCGGTTGCATTGTTTTTTCTGTCGCCTTTAACTGGCGACCATACTGGAATACTGGCAGCTTCATCACTGTTGTGGTTGATCAATATGGTGATCCCTGCGCTCATTGGAGCGGTAAGTGTATTTTATTTCAGATTTTCCGACAAATGAGTATGCAGGTAGTTATATCGGTGTTGCTGGCAGTGTCAATAGTGTTACTGACACTGTATTTAATACTGGTGATGCGATGGCTTATTGCCTGGATATTTTTACCAGGGAATCAAATACCGGGTACTTTTGTGCCCGTCACCTCTGTGTCGGTTATAGTCCCATTCCGTAACGAACAACTTGTTATCGAAAATATCCTGTTTTATCTCGCCGGCCAGAATTACCCTTCCGGTTTGCTTGAAGTAATTTTTTCGGATGATTTTTCGGATGACGATTCAATCCGGTTACTTGAAAAGGGGATTGCCGGATATGCAAATACGGATATTAAGTTTAAGGTTGTTAAACCCGATTCATCCGCGAAAGCGGGAAAAAAAGCTGCCATTGAAAGAGCCGTATCGGTTGCAGATGGAACGCTGATTTTAACAACCGATGCCGACTGTACCATGGGAAAATACTGGGTAAAATCATTTAGCCTGATTTACGAAACATACCAGCCCGAAATGATCACCGGAATGGTCAGAATTTCGGGCGCAAAATCCCTCTGGCATCATTTACAGAAACTCGAGTTTGTAAGCATGACCGCATCCGGCATGGCGTCGGTAGCTTCGGGTAAACCGATTTTATGTAATGGAGCTAATCTCGCTTTCACCCGCGAAATATTCCTGAAACACAGTAAGGATAGCTATGGTCAGCTTGACCCTTCGGGCGATGATACATATCTGATGTTAAAAACATGGCGGTTAAACAACGATACAGTCATGTTCAATAATAACCCTTCAGGATTGGTGTCGACAAAACCTGTAAGTTTAGGTTCCTTTATCAGCCAGCGCATCCGGTGGGCTTCCAAATTAAAAAATTACCGCGAGAAGCACATTGCACTCACAGGGTTGCTTATATTTATTGTTAACAGTTTACTGATTTTGTTATTAGCTCTTGGGTTGCTCCATGTTATTACATGGCGGCTGGTTATGCTGTTTTGGTTTTCTAAAATGGCTGTCGACTTTTTGTTTCTGACTAAAGCATGCACGTTTGTACGGCAACCCAGACTTTTATTGTTATTTTTACCGGTGCAAACAGTATACCCGCTCTATACTATTGCAGCAGCCTGTCTTGGCGTTTTATCAGGAAGTTATGAATGGAAGGGGCGGAATTTTAATGTACGTGAAGCCCGGTGAATAACAGTATGAAAGCAGGAGTAATATTTTACGTATTATTTAATGGATGAATAAGCACCTGTCTCCGTTCGGGATTATATGGAAGAAGCTGAGAAAAAACTATTCGGCTCTTGCCGGATTGTTCATTATTGTTTTTGCTTTTTTAGTTTCCGTTTTTTGTTATGTGTTCATGCCCGACAATTCACCCGATGCCAATGAAATGAATCTTTCACTTGGCACGTTGCGGCCGGGTACCGAAGTACGCGTACTCAAGGTTCCTAACCCATCGGCAGATTCTAATACCGGTTTTATCCAAACATTTTTTAACGGAAAACCATCCCGGTTTCATTATCTGCCATATGATTCTTTATGGATGGACGGCCGAACTTTGCACTATATTGAATATACCGGGGAATCGTCATCTGCCGAAGCTGCCATCACACTGGATATTGCAAAAGTGTATTCCGGAACCGGTAATTTCTCTGAATCGGGACCGAATACGACTCTTTATTTTGCCGACGGCACCAGCGAAACACTGCCAACGTCGAACATCATTTCAACTGTTATGAATGAAAGGATCGGTTCGAAAGTATTTGTTTTGGGTACCGACAGATTTGGAAGGGATATGCTATCACGTATTCTGGCAGGAACCAGAGTATCGATGTCGGTTGGTTTAATTGCAGTAATCATTTCCCTGGTAATTGGAATTACACTGGGTAGTCTGGCGGGATTTTTCAGAGGTAAAACCGACCATGTCATTATGTGGCTTATAAATGTTATTTGGTCAATACCAACACTGCTTCTGGTAATAGCTATTACCATGGCCCTAGGCAAAGGATTTGCCCAGGTTTTTATTGCGGTGGGGTTAACTATGTGGGTTGAAGTAGCCAGGGTGGTGAGGGGGCAAATTTTCAGCTTGCGCGAAATGGAATTTATTGAAGCTGGCAAAGCACTTGGCTATTCAAACAGTCGCATAATCCTAAAACACATTTTACCCAATGTGCTCAGTCCGGTTATTGTTATTGCCGCTTCTAATTTCGCATCTGCCATACTGTTAGAAGCCGGACTAAGTTTTCTGGGCATGGGTGCACAACCTCCGACTCCCAGTTGGGGAATGATGATCAAGGAAAATTATGGTTATATTATTGTGGATGCAGCCTACCTGGCAGTTTATCCCGGCCTGGCCATTATGATTATGGTCCTGGCATTTACCTGGCTGGGTAATGGCCTAAGGGATGCTATTGATTCCAAAGAAGCTATGGGTAGCAGAATCTGATAAAAACCGGGAGAATATCCGTGATGGTTTATTTAAAGGTTTTAATTAAAAGCAGTCTTAATGCTTCTGAAGTTTTTCCGGCCCTGATCATTTCACGGGCAGTTTCATGAATAAATTTCAGCATTTCATCATCTGATTTGGCCTGATAATTTAACAACAATGTTATTTCGGGCAATGATGCATATGATTCGATCTCTTCCTGTGATGGCAGGGATTCTGAATTGGCCAGTTTTCCAAGATCGTTCCCGCTTAATACAGTACTTTCCCTGATTTCGGCAGGCAACTGATCAAAACCTATTCCCAGTTTCAGATTGGGTTTATCAACTTCAAAAAGCGCGTCACCCGATGCGCGGGCATACCAGTTGTATCCACAACGGGCAACCAGATCAATTTTATGCTGGTCAATTTTATCTTCCGAATCCAGAACCGATTCATGGATATGCATTAGTAAAATCTCGCAAATAATCAGGTTGCCTGCGCCACCTTCGTTCCCGGTTTCTATGATTTTTGTTACCTTACATTCAAATTGTACAGGCGACTCCTTAACTCTGAACGGTTTTACCATAACCGATTCCACCGGGGTGAATCCGGATTTTATAAATTCATTTACCCCTTTGGGATATTCGCAACTCGACAACGACATTTGTTGCACCATATCGAAATTTACAGTGTTTATTACCACTTCCATTGTTTCATACGCGTTTTCAAGCGTATGTTTAATGGTGTTATCGCGAACCCTGCGCGCAGGACTGAAAATTAGTGTAGGTGGTTTCGACCCGAATGCATTGAAAAAACTGAATGGACTCAGATTTGGATTTCCATGTTTATCGATGGTGCTGGCAAAAGCAATAGGGCGCGGTGCTACAGCACTGAGCATATAAGCATGCAACAATCCGGTTTTTATTTGTTTGGGATCAATAGTTTTCATTTTGTAAAGATATTATTTCCTTATTTTTAACGGGTTTTTGATTGATAAGAATCTTTACTTCTTATCGTGTCTGAACAGTATTATTTGTTAATTTTGTGCGTTCATGAACGGAACAACAGGGGGTTGTATCTGGTTTTTAACTTCCAGTAGTTCTTTACAGGACACCGATTATAATATTTCGCGCATGTGGCGTAATTGGTAGCCGCGCCAGACTTAGGATCTGGTGCCTCACGGCGTGGGGGTTCGAGTCCCTCCATGCGCACAATCCCGGGTTTTTATCCGGGATTTTTACTTTTTGGTTGTGCCTGCTTTGTTAAACAATTACATTAAAATCATATTGTGCCGGAAACCACAGCCGGTTTTTGATCTGTTTAATGAATCGCCGGTTCGTATCGGGAGCTGAAAATGCCAAAAGAGAACAAATTTTATAAGAAAAGTTCCGGATTCTGATATTGAGGCATCCTGGTTTTTAAATTACTTGACAAATATGGTTGGTTACCTCGGTATCAGCACCTAATGTTCTCATACCCATGCTAACACAAGACCGGTATATGGCAGATAATCAGTCAGTTAAAAGGGTGCTTGAGAATTATTGAGTTTGCCGGATATTAAAGATGCTTAAAAAGCCTAAATTTGCACCTCATTTTTAACAATCCTTCTGGCAGGCTGGCTATTTAAATACTGAACCACATCCGGCACTTTATATCTAACGGGGATTTAATGATAAAACCATTCAGGAAATACTATAAAATTTAATTGCATACATGGATATCAAAAGAGAAACTATCGGTGAACTTAACGAGGTACTTAAAATAAGTCTCACGCCCGGCGATTACCTTGAACAGGTTGAAACAGAAGTTAAAAAAGTCAGAAAAACTATGAACCTGCCGGGATTCAGGCCCGGCCAGGTGCCTGTTGGGTTGGTTAAAAAGAAGTATGGAAAAGCGATCCTGATTGATGAATTGAATAAAATTATAAGCGGTTCGCTTGAAGAGTTTATCAGTGAATCGAAACTCGATCTGCTCGGAAGTCCCATTCCACAACCTGCAAACGACAGCAAGAACGATTTCGATAAGCCAGGCAACTTCGAATTTGTGTTTGAAATCGGACTGGCACCACAGTTCGAACTAACCATACCACCCGCAAAAACTTTTACGCAATATCAAATAGAAGTATCCCCGCAAAAAATTGATGATTATGTGAATGACCTCCGGCGTAAGTATGGCAAGTTTTCCAATCCTGATGTTTCAGATGAACACTCAATTTTGTACGGAGATTTTGCTGAACTCAACAGCCAGGGAGAACTTCAGGAAAATGGTATTACAAGCAGGTCAACTTTGTCGATTGCTGCTATAAAAGACTCTGAAACCAGACAACAGGTTATTGGTTTAAGAAAAGGAGATTCCCTTAAAATTAATCCGACCAAGGCCTTTCAAAATGATTGGGATGAAATTGCACACATGCTCAATAAAACCGTTGATGAGGTAAAAAATGTTTCGTCGGACTTTAAGTATACCATTGAAACAGTTAACAGAATTGAACCTGCCGAATTAAATCAGGAGTTTTTTGATAAAATTTATGGTGAAGGAACCATTTCTACCGAAGAAGAACTCAATCAAAAGGTAAAAGAGCAAATCGGTACATATTATGAGCAGGATACCGATTTTAAACTGAAGCATGATATTGAAGATTATCTGCTCGATGAACTAAATTTGAAACTGCCGGATACATTTTTACAAAAATGGCTTCAAACTTCTGTAGAAAAGCCACTGACTGCCGAGCAGGTGGAAAAAGAATACAAAGGGTATTCCAGGGCGATGAAACTCCGGCTTATCGAAAATAAAATATTTCAAGGCCAGAACATGCAAATCAGCCAGGAGGAGATTAAAGAAGTAGCAAAACAGTATATTATGCACCAGTTTGCCGGATATACCGCTGGAATAAATGATGAACTGATGGATAGCCTTGTGGCACGATACCTGGAGAAAAGAGAGTCGGTTGAAAGAATAATTGAAACCCTGTCGGGACGAAAAGTGTTTAACTACCTCAAATCGGTTGTTAAAACTAATATTCAACCCATTAAATATGAGGAGTTTACAAAACTCGTAAGCGATCATAAGCACGATTAATATTCATTTTATTTAATTGTTTTATTTCGGAATTTAGCACACACAAACCTTAACAACCTTACCATATGGATTTTGGAAAAGAATTTGAAAAGTATGCGGTCAAGCACAAAGGCCTCAGCAGCATGCACGTTGGAAATTATATCAATTCGGTTTATGGCAATTATATTTCACCAACCATTATCGAAGAACGCCAATTGAATGTAGCTACTATGGACGTTTTTTCACGCTTAATGATGGACCGCATCATTTTCATGGGTGTCCCCATAAACGATTATGTAGCGAATATCATACAGGCTCAGTTGCTCTTTCTTGAATCGGCCGATGCCAAACGTGAAATCCAGATTTATGTTAATAGCCCGGGTGGCAGCGTTTATGCCGGATTAGGTATTTATGATACCATGCAATATATCGGTCCCGATGTTGCAACCATTTGCACCGGCATGGCTGCTTCGATGGCCGCAGTTTTAATGTGTGCCGGCACCAAGGGAAAGCGTACCGCACTGAAACATGCCCGTATCATGATCCACCAGCCTATGGGCGGAGCCGAAGGTCAGGCCTCAGATATCGAAATCACGGCCCGCGAAATTCAAAAGCTGAAAAAAGAGCTGTATGAAATCATATCGGTCCATTCAGGCAAACCGTACGACGATGTTTGGAAAGATTCTGATCGCGATTACTGGATGACAGCGGAAGAATCAAAAGCCTATGGTATGATTGATGAAATTCTGATAAAGAATAAAAGCGCTAAATAAATTATAAGCCCGACGTGAAAAACAGCAAAGAAATAAGATGTTCGTTTTGTGGACGCGATAAAAGTGCCACCAACGTACTTATTGCAGGTATGTCGGGTCATATTTGCGACCAGTGCATAACCCAGGCTCAGCAAATTGTCCAGGAAGAATCTTCCGAAGGCCTCAAGAAATCATTTGCTTCAACGCTTCAGTTACTCAAGCCTGTCGAAATTAAAGAATTCCTCGACCAATATGTTATCGGACAGGATGAAGCCAAGAAAGTAATAGCCGTTGCGGTTTATAATCACTACAAACGGCTTATTTACCGGTCGAAAAATAAGGATGATGTTGAAATTGATAAGTCAAATATTATCCTGGTGGGTGAAACCGGAACCGGCAAAACCCTTCTGGCACGTACCATTGCCAGGATGCTTAAAGTTCCTTTTTGCATTGCCGACGCTACGGTTCTTACTGAAGCAGGTTATGTTGGTGAAGATGTTGAGAGTATCCTGAGCCGTTTGCTTCAGGCTGCCGATTATGATGTGGCTTCAGCCGAAAGGGGAATAGTTTATATCGATGAAATTGACAAGATCGCCAGAAAGTCGGATAATCCGTCTATTACCAGGGATGTTTCGGGTGAAGGGGTTCAACAGGGACTTTTAAAGTTGTTGGAAAATACCATTGTGAATGTTCCTCCGCAGGGAGGGCGAAAACATCCCGAACAAAAAATGATCCCGGTAAACACGAGGAATATTCTGTTCATCTGCGGCGGTGCGTTCGACGGTATCGATAAAATTATCGCCCGCAGAATGCAAACATCTGCTATTGGTTTTAGTGTGCAATCCGACAGGGAAGCCATCGACAAGAATAATATGATGCAGTATGTTTCACCGGTTGATTTGAAATCATTCGGACTGATTCCGGAACTGATAGGGAGGCTTCCTGTTGTTACACATCTGATGCCCCTCGACAGAAAAACATTACGTTCTATTTTAACGGAACCTAAAAATGCGCTGATACGTCAGTATGAACGTCTTTTTGAAATGGAAAATGTTAAAATTAAGTTCGACGATGAGGCTCTTGATTTTATTGTTGAAAAAGCCATAGAATATAAACTCGGAGCCCGTGGACTGCGTTCCATTTGCGAAGCCATTATGCTCGACCTGATGTTCGAAACGCCCTCTGCTCAAAAAGAAAATAACCTGAGAGTTACACTGAAATATGCTGTCGACAAAGTGAACAAATCAGGTATCAGCAAATTGAAAGTCGCCTGATTCATCTTATATTATTTCATCCGTTTTAAACGGAATTTTTTTCTGATAATTGATGTAAGAATAATCCCAGGGATTTTTTTCGTCGGCCGGGTGCCGTTCCGATGAAGTTTCTGTCCACTCGTTGTAATCGATTTCAGGGAAAAAGGTATCACCTTCAAAAGTGTGGTGAATTTTAGTGATATATAGTTTTGATGCCCTGGGTAAAGCCGCTTTAAAAATTTGTGATCCGCCAATAAAGAAGACCTCATCCAGGTGACTGCAAGCTTCAATCGCCGAATCAAGAGATGAATACACCTGGCAACCCGCTATGGAGTAATGGAGTTGCCGTGAAATAATAATGGAAACCCTGCCCGGCAATGGCTTTCCAATAGATTCGAAAGTTTTACGACCCATAATCATGGTATGGCCCATGGTAATCGACTTGAAGTGCTTCAGGTCGGCAGGTAGGTGCCAGGGCAACTGATTGTTGTTGCCGATCAATCTGCGTTCATCAAAAGCGACTATGATAGATATGGTCATAACTTATTAAACAGCCACAGCAGCCTTTATTCCCGGATGCGGGTCATATCCCGAAAGGAAAAAATCGGCATATTTAAATTCGAATATGTTTTTTACCAACGGGTTCATTTTTAATGAAGGCAATGGACGAAAATCGCGGCTCAATTGAAGATTAACCTGGTCGAAATGATTATTGTAAATGTGTACATCGCCAAAGGTGTGAATGAATTCACCGGGCTGTAAATTGCATACCTGTGCAATCATTAAAGTGAGTATAGCATAGGAAGCAATGTTGAACGGCACACCCAAAAACAGGTCAGCGCTGCGCTGATAGAGCTGACAGGAGAGCTTTCCATCGGCCACATAAAACTGAAAGATGATATGGCACGGCGGAAGTGCCATCTTGTTTATTAGCCCTACATTCCACGCACTCACAAGCAACCGGCGTGAATCAGGGTTGGTTTTTATCTGTTCAATAACATTTGAAATCTGGTCGATATGCGTTCCCTCGGGTGTTGGCCACGAGCGCCACTGATACCCGTATACAGGCCCGAGGTTGCCTTCCGCATCGGCCCATTCGTTCCAAATGGTAACCCCGTTTTCTGTCAGGTACCGGATGTTCGTTTCCCCTTGCAAAAACCAGAGCAATTCATGAATAATCGACTTCATGTGTACTTTTTTCGTGGTCAGCAAGGGAAATCCATCCTGAAGGTTGAAACGCATCTGGTAACCAAATACACTCCTGGTTCCAGTACCGGTCCGGTCTTGTTTATCGGTGCCGTTTTGCATCACATGCCTCAGTAAGTTGTGATATTGCTCCATGGAGATGCTATTTTATTACTGGCAAAATTATTGATTTTCACCCGTCGTTAAGTGAAAACTTTTTAACATTTGCGGGATATCCGCCCGAATGGCCGGTCCAGGTGAAATTGTGAGTATTTTTACCCGTATTCCTCCGGTTAATTAACCAAAAAGAAGTAACTTTGACAGGCCGGCAGAATATGATTTTCTACACTTTTGAATGAACAATCACCTCCATCAGTTAAATGAACCTCAACAACAGGCTGTGTTATGTACACAGGGGCCTGTTATGATTATAGCTGGAGCCGGGTCAGGTAAAACCAGGGTACTGGTGCACCGGATTGTTCACATGATGAGCCAGGGTATCGACCCGTTTAATATTTTAGCGTTAACCTTTACGAACAAGGCGGCCCGTGAAATGAAAAAACGTATTGCATCCACAGCCGGTGATGAGGCACGCAACTTGTGGATGGGTACCTTTCACTCTGTTTTTGCCAAACTGTTACGGGTTGAAGCACCCCGAATCGGATACCCTGCCAGCTTTACTATTTATGATACTGAAGATTCAAAAGGGTTGATCAGGGACATAGTAAAAGATCAGGGTCTCGATGATAAAATTTATAAACCCGGCCTGGTTTATAACAGGATATCCTCAGCAAAAAATAATTTATATACCTGGAAAGACTATCAGGAAAATACCGAATTGGTAAATGATGATAAGTATTCCGGTAAACCACACCTGGGAGTACTTTACGAAATATATCAGAAACGTTTATTTAAAGCAGGGGCCATGGATTTCGATGACCTGCTCTTTAATACTTATATCATACTTCGCGATTTCGCCGAAGTGCTTAACAAATACCAGAATAAATTTAAGTATATTTTGGTTGACGAGTTTCAGGACACCAACTATGCACAGTATGTTGTTGTGCGTAAACTTGCCGCCATGCACCAGAATATTTGTGTTGTGGGTGATGACGCGCAAAGTATATACGCTTTTAGGGGTGCCAATATTCAGAATATTTTGAGTTTTGAAAAAGATTATCCGGGACTGAAAACTTTCAAGCTCGAACAAAATTACCGCTCTACAAAAACTATTGTTGAGGCCGCAAACAATGTTATCGGCAATAACCGGAATCAGCTTAAGAAGTCGGTTTGGACTGGTAACAACGACGGCGAGCTTATCAGGCTTATGAAAGCGCTTAGCGATAATGAAGAGGGTAATATGGTTGCCAATGCCATTATTGAAGACCGCATGAACCAGCAGCTGATGAACAGCGATTTTGCCATTCTTTACCGTACCAATGCACAGTCGAGGTCGATGGAAGAGGCTTTGCGGCGTAAAGGTGTTCCTTACCGGATTTATGGCGGGCTCTCATTTTACGCCCGGAAAGAAGTAAAGGACCTGCTTGCGTATTTCAGAATAACGGTGAACCCGGATGATGAGGAAGCACTGAAACGTGTGATCAATTACCCGAAACGGGAAATTGGCAAAACGACACTTGATAAACTGATTATTGCCGCCGACCAGGAAAATTTAAGCTTATGGAAAACTATGGAGTCGGTGCATGTTATCAACACGGGCATTAATGCACCAACCCGGTCACGTATAACCGATTTTGTAAATATGATCCGAAGTTTTTCGGTCATGTTAAAAACCAAATCGGCCTTCGAACTGGCAAGCCACATTGCGGTTTCAACAGGTCTGCTTAAGGAACTCTATGCCGATAAATCACCCGAAGGAATCAGTCATTATGAGAATATCCAGGAATTACTCAACGGTATCAAAGAATTTACCGAGAGTGGTTTAACCGCGCTTCCGGCTCCTTCGGGCGAACTGGAGCAGGAACCCGCTTTGCGCTCGTTGGATCTTTTTTTACAGGATATTGCCCTGGTAACCGATGCCGAAACAGAAACCCAGTCGGCCGATACAGTTTCACTGATGACAATCCATTCGGCTAAGGGGCTTGAATTCAAAAACGTATTTGTAGTTGGAATGGAAGAAAATCTGTTTCCCTCTCAAATGGCTTTGCAATCGCGTGCCGAACTTGAAGAAGAACGCCGGCTCTTTTATGTTGCAATTACCCGGGCCGAAAAGTTATTAACGCTTTCGTATGCCTCCAGCCGTTACCGTTGGGGAAACCTTATAAGTTGTGAGCCAAGCCGGTTTATTGATGAAATTGAAGAAAAATATATTCTCAATCAAACCAAAGTGAAAACCCTTCCCGGCAGTTTCGATAATCTGGATAACTGGTCGGGATTTGGCCGAAACGGAAGCGAACCGAAACCTGGTTATGCAGCAAGAGGATCGGCATTTAAAAAATTATCGTCGGTTTCGAAAACCATGGCCACTTCCAGCGACAGCACCTTCGAAGCCGATGATCCGGCCAGTATTGAAGTTGGAATGACCGTAGAACACCAGAAGTTTGGAACCGGTGAAGTAAAACTTATGGAAGGCCGCTTCCCCGATTTAAAGGCAACGGTAGAATTCCCCGGTCACGGAAACAAACATCTGTTGCTCCGTTTTGCCAAACTTCGTATCGTTAAATGAACCTGCACAGGTAATTTATAAAAACTTACTTTTGCTAATAAGATTGAATTATGGATGCAAAAATGGAATACAATTCAGGCCGCAACAAACTTGTTATACCTGAATACGGACGGAATATTCAAAAACTCATTGAATATGCCATTCAGCTCGATGACCGTGAAGAACGAAATAAAATTGCACGTGCCATTGTTGATGTTATGGGCCAGCTCAATCCGCAATTGCGCGATATAACCGATTTTAAACATAAACTGTGGGACCACCTGTTTATCATATCCGACTTTAAACTGGATGTTGATTCTCCCTATGACATTCCTACTGAACTTACCTACCGGGTAAAACCTCAACGGGTACAATATCCTTCGCGCGACATCAGGTTCCGCCATTACGGACATATAGTTCAGGATATGATCAGGGAAATTTCTGATATTGAAGATGGGCCTAAAAAGGATCAGCTGGTGCTGAACCTGGCCAACTTTATGAAAATGCTTTATGTTAACTGGAACAAGGATTCAGTTGCTGATGAGGTTATTTTTGAACATTTAAAAATCCTCAGTAAAGGCAAACTAACGGTTAAGGATGAAACGAAGTTGCAGCTTACCGCCGATATTCCATCCGTGAAAGTGCCTGTTAAAAAGCAGTCATCGCGGCAACGCCGGACTAAAAACAATAACGGGGGATCTAAAAATTACAGAAAAGGATAATTACCTTATTTGATTATGAGCAATAGTTTTGAAGTTTCCGGCGGAGCCAGGCTTAAAGGAGAAATTGTTCCACAGGGTGCCAAAAATGAAGCACTCCAGGTTATTTGCGCAGTTTTACTTACCGAACAACAGGTAACCATATCAAATATCCCCGACATCCGTGATGTTAATAAACTGGTGGATCTGCTCGAAAGCATGGGCGTTGAAATATCGCGTGAAGGCAGCGGAACCATCCGTTTCAAAGCCAATAACATCAATCTCGATTACCTGCAATCAAAGGATTTTTCAACCAAAGCATCAGCGCTCAGAGGATCTATTATGATTCTGGGCCCGTTACTGGCACGATATGGTAAAGCCAGTATTCCAAGGCCCGGCGGCGATAAAATCGGACGAAGAAGGCTGGATACACACTTTATTGGATTTATGAACCTGGGAGCAAAATTTGATTTCGACAGCCAGGATGAATTTTACAGAGTTGAAGCTAAACAGCTGACCGGTTGCCAGATGCTCCTTGATGAAGCATCAGTTACCGGAACAGCCAATATCATTATGGCAGCCGCTTTGGCTAAAGGCACCACAACCATTTACAACGCAGCATGCGAACCCTATATCCAGCAACTCTGTTTGATGCTCAACAGTATGGGTGCAAAAATAAACGGTATCGGGTCTAATTTACTGCATATCGACGGTGTTGATAAGCTTGGGGGATGCGAACACAGGCTGTTACCCGATATGATTGAAATTGGTAGTTTCATTGGCCTTGCGGCGATGACTGCCTCGGAACTAACCATAAAAGACGCGAGGATCGATCAACTGGGAATTATTCCGGGAGTATTTAACAGACTTGGTATCCGGATGGAGTTCAGGGGTGATGATATTTATATTCCCGCACAACCTCATTATGAAATTGAATCGTTCATCGACGGCTCTATTTTAACTATTGCCGATGCTATTTGGCCCGGGTTTACACCGGATTTATTGAGCGTGGTTTTGGTTACCGCTACTCAGGCAAACGGAACGGTACTGATTCATCAGAAAATGTTTGAATCAAGGCTGTTCTTCGTAGATAAACTGATCGATATGGGTGCTCAGATTATTCTTTGTGACCCTCATCGGGCAACCGTAATTGGCCTGAACAGAAAACATAATTTAAGGGCGATACAAATGACTTCACCTGATATTAGGGCAGGAGTAGCTTTGCTGATTGCCGCCTTGTCGGCCGATGGTAAAAGCGTAATTCATAACATCGAACAAATCGACCGGGGCTATGAAAAAATCGACCAGCGACTTAATGCACTGGGAGCCAATATTAAACGAATTTAAAGTTTTTTAATTCTGGTACTATATTTGCAAACTGATAATTACCTTAAATAAATATACGATATGAAACGAATGAAATTTATGCTTCTGATTGCCGGTCTTGCCACTATGGCATTTGGATTTGTTTATCAACAGGCTCCCAGTGGAACCAATATCGGCGACAAAGCCATTGATCTGGCATTCACCAGCCCTGAAGGTAAAACCATTGCCATGTCATCTCTTAAAGGAAAAATAGTGCTGCTCGATTTTTGGGCATCATGGTGCGGTCCCTGCCGGATGGAAAACCCTAACCTGGTTTCGGCCTATAACAAATACAAGGATGTTAAATTCAAAAAGGCGAAAGGATTTACTATTTATAGCGTGTCACTCGATCAGAATAAAGATGCCTGGATGAAAGCAATTAAACAGGATAATCTCTCCTGGTCGTATCATGTTAGCGACCTGGGAGGTTGGCAGTCGAAGCCCGCCCAGATGTATCGTGTAAATTCTATTCCCGCAAGCTACCTGCTTGATGAAAACGGAGTAATTATTGCCAAAAATTTAAGGGGAGCCGCTTTGGCCGATGCCCTTGAAAAATTACGTTAAAAAAGTAACGAACATATCAGTTTGCCAAGACCGGGTGTAAGCCTGGTCTTTTGCTTTTAGCTACCTTTGCATGCCAATTTGACCAGTGATTTTACATGGCAAAGTATTTGAAAACTCTAATGAATGAAATTCCGAATAAATAATCCATTTGGCAACAAAAACATGAAGGAAAATAAGGATACTATCGAAGAACATCGTGAAAATGAGGAGGTTACACCTGCCGGAGAACCGGTCGGACCAAATATTACACCGGATATACCTGAAGTTACCGACTCAGCCGGTGAAGAGGCATTATTGAAACTGAAGGCCGATTTGGCAGAAATGAGTGACAAATTCCTTCGACTTTATTCAGAATTTGATAATTACCGCAAGCGGACCCAGAAGGAACGGGTTGATTTGATTAAGTCGGCCAGCAGTGAAATGATAATTTCGATGTTACCGGTTTTGGATGATTTTGAAAGAGCGCTGAAATTTGCCGGCGATGAAAAAAAGGATCCTGTATCTGTTTCGGGACTGGAGCTGATTTACCAGAAATTTAAAGGCATACTCGAAAGCAAAGGCCTAAAGAAAATGAATTCTTTAGGGGAGGAGTTCAATGTCGACCATCACGATGCTATCACCAACATTGCCGCTCCTTCTGAAGAGATGAAAGGAAAAGTAATTGAAGAAGCTGAGTGCGGGTACTTTTTAAACGATAAAGTAATTCGTCACGCTAAAGTGATTGTAGGAAACTAATTACCCGGAGAAGGAGAAATGACAAAACGAGATTATTACGAAGTGCTTGGCGTTGGCCGCGATGCCGGAGACGGTGAAATTAAAAAGGCCTATCGCCAGATGGCGCTTAAGTATCATCCCGATAAAAACCCAGGTGATCATACGGCCGAAGAAAAATTTAAGGAAGCTGCCGAAGCATATGAAATTTTAAGTGATCAGAATAAGCGGCGCAGATATGATCAATTTGGACATCAGGGGGTTGGTGGCGCCAATCATGGCGGCCAGGGAATGAACATGGAAGATATTTTCAGCCAGTTTGGAGATATTTTTGGCGGTCATAATCCCTTTGAAAGTTTTTTCGGAGGAGGAAGTACAGGAGGAAGACGATATGTGAACCGGGGTTCAAACCTCCGAATAAAAGTTAAACTGAATCTTTCGGAAATTGCACATGGCGTTGAGAAAAAAATCAAAGTCAACAAAAAAATTTCCTGCGAATCCTGCAGCGGAACCGGGGCGCAAAACGGATCGGCGTTCAGTAAGTGCGGTACCTGTAACGGTGCCGGACAAGTGCGAAGAGTTACCAATACCATTCTTGGGCAGATGCAAACAACTTCAACGTGTCCGACATGTCATGGAGAAGGTCAAACAATTACCAATAAATGTAAGTCGTGTAGCGGACATGGAACCGTTTCGGGTGAAGAAGTGATTTCAATAAATATTCCACCGGGAGTTGGCGAAGGAATGCAGGTAACAGTTTCGGGTAAGGGAAATGCTGCTGAAAGGGGAGGTGTTCCCGGCGATTTGCTTATTGTTATTGAAGAGGTTGAAGATAGCGAACTTAAGCGTGATGGTAACAATTTACATTACGAACTTTATATCAGTTTGCCCGATGCCGCCCTTGGAACTTCGGTTGAAGTACCAACGGTAGATGGCAAAGCCAAAATTAAAATTGAGGCCGGCACCCAGGCCGGTAAAGTGTTACGGTTGAAAGGGAAGGGGTTGCCGCAACTCAACAGTCACTATAAAGGAGACTTACTTATCAATATTAATGTTTGGACTCCGCAGGAGTTAACTTCGGAGGAGAAGAAAATCCTTGAAAAACTTAAATTCTCCGATAATTTTATGCCCCATCCTGGTAAAAACGAAAAAAGCTTTTTCGAAAAAATGAAAGAGTATTTTAACTGATAAAAAGAGGGCCGGTAATTTTACCGGCCCTCTTTTTATAATTCTACATATTAATTTTCAATAACCAATTTTGTAGTTCTCCGATACCCGTCGGCCGTTATTTCCATAAAATAAATACCGTTTTTGAACCGTTCTACATCAACCTGGTAATTGTTGCGTACGTTAGTGATGGTAAGCACCAGTTTGCCGGTGATATCAAACATTTTAAGTTCATTGTTAACCCGGTCATTGATACCGGTATGTATGGTTGTTTTAAGTTGCGCCGGATTTGGAGTAAAGTAAAAGAGTTTATCCGCAACATCTACCGGTGGAATACCAGTAGAAGGAGTTACAATGATCTGGCCCTTCATGCCGGCACTGGCGTGAGGCTGGCAAACATAATAATATGTTTTTACCTGTG
>CAZPKJ010000006.1:27347-33919 GCA_964587075.1 uncultured Flavobacteriaceae bacterium
CCGTGCCGTTTGCATTCCAGGTACTCTGGCTAACTTCTACGGCATTATGTGCAGTTGATATGTTAAACATAACCGTATCGCCGAGTGTAATCGTAACAACGGCCGGTGAAAAATTTAATCCGGGTGTCGTTATGGTCCATACAGTGGCCTGAACAGGTAACCACGTGAATAAACTCAGAAGCATGACTGGAATTAAGTAAGGTGTTCGCATATGACTGAATTATGGGTTTAATTTAAATATTGATCCTTTGCAACCTGCCATACGACTTTGGTCAGTTTGCCGCATTTCATATATATAATAATACATGGTTTTAAAAGGTGAATTTACATAAATTGATTCAAATAAAGTTGATCCACCCAATCTGAGATAAAACACTACAGCTGGATTATTAACCTAAAGTTCAGTAATTCAACTACTTAAGTGAGTATATTTTTTGGTTTCCTAAATGCTATTTTTGTGTGGTTCTAAAAGTTATGATACTAAAGATTAACCAGGTTACCAAGCAATATTCGGCTCATAAAGCGCTCGACAACGTATCGCTCGACATACCCCAGGGCAGTGTATTCGGATTGCTTGGACCAAACGGTGCGGGGAAAACATCACTTATCCGGATAATAAATCAAATTACGGCTCCTGACGAGGGTGAAGTGATCTTTGAAAATTCCAAACTCAGTAAGCGTCATATCCGGTTCATCGGCTATTTGCCCGAAGAACGGGGACTTTACAAAAAGATGGAAGTTGGCGAGCAGGCCCTGTACCTTGCTCAGCTGAAAGGGATATCGCGCAGTGATGCCATGCATAAACTCAAATATTGGTTTGAAAAATTCGAACTTAAAGGATGGTGGAAAAAAAAGGTTGAGGAGTTGAGCAAAGGTATGCAGCAAAAGGTTCAGTTCATCATTACAGTTTTACATGAACCAAAGTTGCTTATTTTGGATGAACCCTTTACGGGATTTGATCCTATTAATGCGAATTTAATTAAAGATGAATTATTGTTGCTCCGGGATAAAGGCACTACCATTATTTTAAGTACACACCGAATGGAATCGGTTGAAGAACTGTGTAGTCATATAGCATTAATAAACCGTTCAAAAAAAATCCTGGATGGCTCCGTGAGAGATATCCGAAAAAATTTTAAGTCGGAGAAATATGAAATTATCTATTCTGGCAACGGTATCGGGTTGGCTAATGGATTGTGGGGTGGACATGAGCTGCTCTCACATGAACCCCATGGTGAATATTCGCAGGCAATCATTAAAATGGGAGAGGGCCAGTCAACCAATAGTTTGATTGCATCCCTGTTACCAAACATCGAAATTCACTCTTTCAGAGAGCTCATACCCGGAATGAACGATATATTCATTTCACTGGTTAAAGAGAGTAATCAAAATCATTCACTTTCCTGAATTTATGAATACAATTGCACTGATTATACGACGTGAGTACCTGACCAGGGTCCGGAAAAAATCATTTATCATAATGACTATCCTGGGTCCGGTACTTATGGCTTCACTTATTATAGCACCGGTACTTATTGCCCGTTACAGCGATTCGGAAGTGGCAAACATACAGGTAATTGATGAATCGGGTTTGTTCGTTGACAAACTTTCGAATTCGTCCGATATGGTTTTTGAAATGGACTCTCTTTCGCTGCCCGTTGCCAAAGAAATATTCAATCCCGAAAAATATACCGCCATATTGTACATACCCGGAAACGTTATAAATAATACCGGTGCCATCATGTTGTTTTCTTCAAAACAACCTAACCTAAGCCTGGTGTCTTCTATTGAAAAAACCATTCAGAAGGAAGTCGAAAACATGAAACTTCAGGCCCGCGGTATCGATAAAGCCACGCTTGAAGAAATAAAAACCAGAGTAAAGGTTAATACACGAACACTTACCGAAGCTGGCGAAGAAGAAACCAACGCGGGACTTACCTATGCCGTTGGTTTTATTGGCGCCATGCTGGTGTATATGTTTATTTTTTTATATGGCGCCCAGGTTATGAGAGGTGTTATAGAGGAAAAAACCAGCCGTATCGTTGAAGTGATCATATCATCGGTAAGGCCATTCCAGCTTATGATGGGTAAAATTGTTGGTATTGCTCTTGTTGGACTCACGCAGTTCTTATTGTGGATTGTTTTAACATTTGGGATTTCAACACTGGTTACAAACCTGTTTATCGATTCAAACGAAATCAAGGAACAGATGGTGCACAGACAGACACCCTTAGGAACGGCCCTGCCTCAGGATGTTGATGCAGGCACAGTTGATAGCGCCTCCCGGGGTGAGCTGGCTGAAATCATGAAGTCGGTAAACTCCATTAATTTCCCGCTGCTTATAGGAGCTTTTCTTTTTTACTTCCTTGGAGGATACCTTCTCTACGGAGCCTTGTTTGCAGCCATTGGCGCTGCCGTTGATGGCGAATCGGACACACAGCAATTTATGATCCCTATTACAATCCCATTGATTCTTTCAATTGTTGTTTCACAAAGTATTTTGCAGAATCCCGAAAGTAAGCTTGCGTTCTGGTTTTCCATCATTCCGTTTACCTCACCGGTTGTGATGATGGTACGAATTCCTTTTGGAATTGAAACCTGGGAACTGGTTCTTTCGATGGCCTGCATGATTGCAGGATTTATTTTTACAACGTGGCTGGCTGGCCGTATATACCGTACGGGAATCCTTATGTACGGCAAAAAAGTAAACTGGAAAGAATTGGGCAAATGGCTGTTTTATAAAGAGTAGTAAATTACTCTTTGTTTCAAATCATCCCCCCTTTATGAGAACCGGCATAATCGATTTAGGTACCAATACGTTTCATTTACTCATTGCGGAAATTGGTAAAAACCAAACATGGACGAAAGTTCTGCAAAAAAGAATAACAGTTAAACTGGGAAAAGGTGGAATTGGTAAAAATATTATTTCTACCGAATCCTATAAAAGAGGTATTAGAGCAATTGCTGCTTTCAGGGAGTTTCTGGATGAATACAACGTACAGAATGTTCATACGTTTGGCACAGCCGCCTTGCGCACAGCCAGTAATGGAAGCAAATTTCTGCAGGAGGTTGAAAAATCTTTCAATATAAAAATTAAATTGATAGCCGGTGATGATGAGGCTCGCCTGATTTACCTGGGGGTGAAGCAGGCTGTAAGCCTGAATAAACACCCTGCGTTAATTATGGATATTGGCGGTGGAAGTATTGAGTTTATTATTGCCTCTGATACCAATATGAAATGGCGGAAGAGTTTTAAGCTTGGCGCAGCCCTGTTACTTGAAAAGTTTAATCCTTCCGATCCTATGAGTAAAAGGGATGTAAACATTATTAAGAATTATGCTTCCGAACAGCTTTCAGAGTTGTTTGTAAAATGCAGGCAATATAAGCCTTCATTGCTGATTGGATCAGCCGGTTCATTTGAGACATTCAGCAGTATGATCAGGAACCGGTTTCCGGGCTCGGGAAGTCATTATGGAAAAACGGAACATAATATTTCCATCCCAAATTTTCAAAAGCTGTTTGAAGTACTGATAAAATCGAATGCTGAGGAACGCAGAAAAATGAAGGGACTATCCCGGATGCGTGTCGACATGATTGTAATTGCCGCCATTTTGACCAAGCTGGTTGTTGATACCGTGAAACCTGATCATATGAAGCTTTCCACCTTTGCGCTCAAAGAAGGCGCGCTTTGGGAAGTAATTCATTCTTGATATTTAACGTATTTATTACTGAACATTTGTTACATTAAATTCACGCACAATATGCCTAGAATATTAGTAATCGACGACGAAAAAAGTATCAGGAATACTTTAACGGAAATTCTATCCTATGAGGGGTTCGAAGTGGTTGAAGCTGCCGACGGCCATGAAGGTATCAGGCTTGCCGGCAAGGATAAGTTCGATATCATCCTTTCTGACATTAAAATGCCTAAGATGGATGGTATTGAAGTGCTCGAAAAGTTGCAGGAATTAACACCCGAAACCCCGGTGGTAATGATTTCGGGTCATGGAAATATTGAAACTGCTGTGGAAGCTATCCGGAAAGGCGCTTTCGATTATATTGCCAAACCGCTTGATTTAAACCGGATGCTGGTTACTATCCGGAATGCCATGGACAGATCGGTGCTGGTAAAGGAAACGAAAACATTAAAACGTAAAGTATATAAAACTTCCGAAATCATAGGCGAATCGGAACCGGTAGTTAAAATAAAGGAAATGATCGACAAGGTAGCTCCAACAGATGCACGTGTGCTCATAACCGGTGAAAACGGTACCGGAAAAGAACTGGTGGCCCGTTGGATTCACGAAAAAAGCAACAGATCCGCATCACCGCTTATTGAAGTCAACTGTGCTGCCATACCTTCTGAATTAATAGAGAGTGAATTATTTGGTCATGAAAAAGGGTCCTTTACTTCCGCAATAAAACAACGGATCGGTAAGTTCGAACAGGCTAATAACGGCACCTTGTTTCTTGATGAAATAGGAGATATGAGCCTGTCGGCCCAGGCCAAAGTACTCAGGGTTTTACAGGACGGAAAAATTACCAGGGTAGGGGGAGAGAAGGACTTTTCAGTGAATGTACGTGTAATTGCTGCTACCAATAAGGATCTTCGAAAGGAGATTGATAACAATAATTTCCGTGAAGATTTATATCACCGGCTCAGCGTGATTGTTATCCGGGTGCCATCACTGAACGAACGGGTTGACGATATTCCGCTATTGGCTGATTATTTTATGGAAATCATCTGCCAGGATTATGGCATGGCACCTAAAGAGTTTTCGAAAGACGCCTATGATGAACTGAAGAAAATTACCTGGACCGGAAATATCCGTGAATTACGCAATGTTGTGGAACGGCTGATAATTCTTTGCGATAAAAAAATTTCGGGAAAAGATGTGGTAAGCTTTGGAGTTGTGAGAAAGTAAAAGTGAAGGTAATAATGGTAAATGGGTAATTTTAAAATTTAGAAATACTATATTTTCATTTAAAATTTAAAATTCAGAACTTATTCATTAATTGCAGTTCTATTGCCCGACATCACCCAGCAACATTTTTCCGGCTTCAATGGCTTTTGCCAAACCACCTGATGATTTACCTCCTGCTGTAGCATAAAAAACCTGACCACCGCCTCCGCCCTGAATCTCTCTGGCAATAGCTCTGATTATTTTTGAAGCATCCAACTTTCCACCGGCAGCCAGGTTATCAGAAATAATAAGCGACAGGTGAGGTTTTCCGTCGACTTCAGCGCCAAGCAATAAAAACAAATTACTAATTTGGTTTCGTAAATCGTAAGATATGTTTTTTATGGCATCAGCCGACGGTAAATCGATCACCTGCGCTATTACGTTTATATGATTGTGTTTTTCAATTTTATTTTTTAATTCTTCCTTGATTGTTGTTGCCCGGTCGGCCATGAACTGATCAATTTGTTTCTGCAGGTTTTCTTTTTCCTCAAGCAACAGTTGTATTCCTTTAACAGGATTTTTGGGAACATTCAGCAGATTCTTAATTTCGGTAAGTTCTTTTTCCTGGTCACGGGTGTAATTTTCTGCGGTTTCACCGGTAATTGCCTCAACACGCCGTACGCCTGCCGCGACCGAGCTTTCCGATATGATCTTAAACAATCCGATCTCACCCGTAGCATTAACATGCGTTCCACCGCAAAGTTCAACCGAATAAGCGGGATCGAAAGTAATCACCCGTACAAACTCACCATACTTCTCTCCAAACAATGCCATGGCACCCATCTCAAGTGCCCTTGCTACCGGAACATTGCGCTGTTCCTGAAGCGTGATGTTTTCACGAATTTTTTCGTTCACCATTTTTTCAATCAGCTCCAGTTCTGCATCGGTTACTTTGGCGAAATGCGAAAAATCGAAACGCGTTACCGAGTCATTAACCAGAGATCCTTTTTGCGATACATGGGTGCCTAAAACTTTTCGCAGGGCCGAATGCATCAAATGGGTTGCCGAATGGTTTCTTGTAATCAGGCTTCTCCTTCGCGAATCAACTTTTGCAGTGAAGGTTTCCCTGATATCGGCTGGCAGTTTTTCGCAGAAATGAACAATCAGGTTGTTTTCTTTTTGTGTATCGGTAATTTTTATTGTTTCGGAAGCACCAACCAGTATACCACTATCACCAACCTGACCACCACTTTCGGCATAAAACGGTGTAGCGTTCAGTACCAGTTGGTATTGTGTTTTGTTTTTCGTTTTAACCTCCCGGAAACGGATAATTTCACAGACACATTCAACGGTTTCGTAACCGGTAAACTCTACCGGAACCTCTTCTCTCACCTGGGTCCAGTCGCTGGTGTCTTTTTCGGCTGCGGCTTTCGACCGTAGTTTCTGTTCCTGCATGGCAATGTTGAATCCTTCCATGTCAACATCAAGTCCACGTTCGCGTGCCATCAACTGGGTAAGGTCAATGGGAAAACCATATGTGTCGAATAATTCGAAAGCAAATTTTCCATCAATACTACCGCTTCCGTGATTATCGAACTTTTTAATTCCCGATTCCAGCGTTTTCAGAAATGATTGTTCCTCCTCATGGATAACGCGTGCAATAAAATC
>CAZPKJ010000007.1:0-9097 GCA_964587075.1 uncultured Flavobacteriaceae bacterium
TTTTACATTTAGAAAAGAAGCCACCGTATCAGCCGACGCTCTTGAAATTATTGATGATTCAAAAACCAGAGCCATTGATTTTATCAAGGGCTTTTCGATGAATATGTTAAATCCATCGGCACTGTTATTCTGGCTGGGTGTGGCCAGTACCATTACTATTAACGCTGAGTTTACCGGTGATCACAAGCTGATCTTTTACAGCACCACTTTGGGAATGGTTTTGGGAACTGATTTGTTAAAGGCATGGATCGCTTCCCGGCTGAAAAAAATAATCACTGGTCGGTTTTTACTGATGATGAACCGCATTTCGGGTGTGGCCCTTGCGGGATATGGAATTTATATTATCCTGAAATTTATTTTTCTGCCATGACGATTCCTATATTTGCATAATTACAGGGATGTTAGCTCAGTTGGTTCAGAGCACTGCCTCGACAAGGCAGGGGTCACTGGTTCGAGTCCAGTACATCCCACAAGAAAATTTAAGGTCACGAAATTATTTTACCGTCGATCCTTTTATAACCTCCTGCTCCACTTTAAACTTATCGAGGCTTTTCATTTTCAAAACCAGGAAAACATCCCTGCTTCCTGCCGAGGTCATGTACAGTTTTTCACCATAATTTACCTTACCCCGGTCCTTGTTCCAGTCCAATGCCTGCAACGTATAATAACCGTCGCGATTCTTTAAGCTTCCAAAAACAAGATACCTGTCAGAGCCATTTTCAAAGGTTACAGTTACCCTGTTACCATCCACAACATCCTTTACTACACATGGAGTTCCTGCCTTTATTACTACCTGCTCTACTTTGGCATCTTTTACCAGGGTGAGTTCACCATCAGAAGTTTCTTTTTTCGATTGCTGATCGCCACGACTCAAAACCAAATCATTTGAAATATAAAACTGAATGGCCTTAAGTTCTTGGGGACTTATCTTATACTCATCGCGAAGCTTTTGAGTTAACGGAACTTTTGTTGTTGTACAGGATGACCATAACATTACGGCAACAAAGAGGTACATGAGGGCGGGTATCCGGATCATATTATTTCCAATTTTATTATCTAACAGGCAACAATTGTTCCAGAATTTTTTTCCTGCTGTTACAGTGTCATAAACAGAAATAAATTATCATTCCCTTTCGCGCCAAATTACTTATCTTTCACCAAAATTTAATCTATAATCATCTCTGTCTTAATAATTTGATGCGCCATATATACAGTCTCCTTTTCCGATTATGCGGCTGGTCCGTTAAAGGCAGCATGCCCGCCAATATTAAGAAGTGGGTAATTATTGTGGCGCCCCACACCAGCAACTGGGATTTCCTGGTAGGCCTGGCAGCACGCAGTATATTAAGACTAAAAGCCAAATACCTTGCAAAAAAGGAGCTTTTTGCTTTTCCATTCGGCTGGGTATTCAGGGCATTAGGTGGTTATCCTGTCGACCGGTCAAAAAACACCAACTTCGTTGATGCGGTGGTTGATATATTCAATGCAAATGACACATTTTCCATTGCCATTACCCCTGAAGGCACCCGCAGTTATGTTTCCAAATGGAAAACCGGATTTTATTACATCGCCTTAAAGGCAAACATCCCTATAGTTATGGTTGCATTCGACTATGCCAACAGGCAGGTTTTGGTAGAGCCCCCATTCTATCCAACAGGTGATGCAGAAAGAGATATTGAATACATGAAAAATTATTACCGGAAAATTGAAGGGAAAAATCCTGATAAGGGAGTTCGTTAGCAGGTGCTTCAACGCTCTTCGAAAAATCGTTCATTAAAATTTACCAGGTACACGTTTTCTGTTCCACGGGTAACTGCCGTGTATAACCATCTCAGGTAATTAACATCAAGCATGTCTTCCGTTAAATATCCCTGGTCAATAAAAACCTTTTTCCATTGTCCTCCCTGTGCTTTATGACAAGTAATGGCATATGCAAATTTTATTTGTATTGACTGGTACCAACTATTCTCAGCAAGCATGGCGGCACGTGCTGTTTTTGAAGTTATCTCAGGGTGGGCATTGATAATTTCCTGATAAAGCTGATTCGATTGAGTGGCGGTGAGCGCCGGTGACTCAGTGTACAGGCTGTCGAGGATCACTTTAATTTCGAAAGCTGGCTGATTCGGAAAATCTACCAACATTACACTGATATCGGCAAACCGAAATCCATATTTTTCTTCAAACCGGATAATGCGCTGGATTTTTAAAATATCGCCATTGGCTATAAAACCCACCGAAGCGGTTTCATCGAGCCAATAATAATTATTCTTGACACACATGATATAATCACCCGCACACAACTCCTCTTCGAACCACATTCCCGTAAAACGAATCTGACGATTATAATTATTTGCCGACCTGTTTGAACGACAAATTACCACCACTTCTTCAGGGCCGGGATGACTGTAGCATGCGTTTAGAAGTTCTGGCAGATCTGAGGCATGAACTCGTTCAACATCTTTAAATAATTGAAACTTAAAGTCACTTTCCCGATTACTGATGGCTAATCGCAGCCGGGTAGCATTCTCTAAAATGCCGCTCAACTCTTCCTGCCGCATGACCTCCGTTAATTCGAAATGCCCGGCTCTTAATCCATAATATCCTGAAAGTTTTTTAATATCAAGCGCGGGACTATCGGGTTGACCAACGGGGGGTAACTGCGCCAGGTCCCCTATAAGCAGGAGCCTGCAGTTTTTTCCAGCTTCAACATACCAAAGCAGGTCCTTCAGCAGGTTTTGCTGTGCATTAAAAAGTTCGGCCTGCTTCGATTTATCATATATCATGGAGGCTTCGTCCACAATAAACAAGGTATCGGTATGGGTGTTGGGCGCCAGGGCATAACTAACCCGGTTACCATCGTGCATTTTAGGCTTGTATATCTTACGATGTATGGTAAAGGCCTGTTTACCGGAATAGTTGGTCATTACCTTGGCAGCCCGTGCGGTCGGGGCCAACAGAACCGTTTTGGTACCAAATTTTGGCAATGCTTTTACCAGTGCCGAAACCATCGTGGTTTTACCGGTGCCGGCATAACCTTTCATCAGATAGGTATCGCCACCGGAACTCTTAATTATAAAATTGGCAAGCCGTCGGAGCAATTCAGTTTGACCGGAAGTGGGACTGTGGGGAAAAGATCTTAAAAAGACCTGGTAAACCGATTCTGCTGTAGTATCAACCATGCCGGATGTCGCTTATTGGTAAAAATAGGTTGGTAAATATATACATGGGTATAATAATGCAAAAAATTGTAGCTTTGCCCGTTATAACTTCATTTTGCATCTGGTATGAAACCCATTAACATCATTCTAACGATAGTAATATTAGTCTTAATGTACTTGATTTTCAAGGGCATATATGATCCTATTCAATTTAACAAAGAAAAGAAATATCGCTATAGTTTTGTTATCCAAAAGTTAAAGGATATCAGGACGGCACAAATTGCTTATAAATCGGTAAACGGAGCATACACGGGAAGTTTCGATTCACTGGTAGAGTTTTTGAAAAACGGAAACTTTTCAGTCATCAAGCAAATTGGTAATGTTGAAGACAGCGCGGCGGTAATTATCAGGGACACTATTCTCATCCCTGTAAAGGACTCATTATTTGCAAAAAATTATCCCATCGACTCTTTGCCATACGTTCCTTTCGGGGAAGGGGCAAAATTCAAGTTGTCGGCTGGTGAAATTGAAAAAGGAAAAGTTAAAGTTAAAGTTTTCGAAGCTGTTGATACGGCTCCATTCGACCCCAAGCAGGTTTTACAAGTAGGTTCTATGACTGAACCATCCAATGCAGGAAACTGGGAATAATATCTCCACCTTAAAAAAGATATACGGAAACAATGAAAATGGCTTTCGGATAACGAATGGCTCATTGTTTATTTTTATTGATGATGAAGAATTCAGTTTCGCCTTATCGTCGCGAAGCAACCGTGAATTTGTAGCATTGGAATCGTGGGATATATCCGAAACCGGATCTTTTTCCGATGCCCTTGATATGGCGCTGAGTGAATCCGAGATATTAGCAGGAAATTCATTTGGCCGGATAATTTGCTGTTCAGGGTTCCGAAAATCAACAATGGTACCAGCAGCATTATTTGATCAGGCTCAAACTGAAGCGCAACTTAATCTTTCGGTACCCCTTGAGCCGGGTGAAGAGATTATAACGGATGATAATCATGCTATAAATGCACGGACCATTTTTGCAATACCCGGAGATGTTTTTCAAGCCATTCAGAAACAATTCCCCGAAGCAGAGTTCCACCACGCAAGCACACCTTTAACCGGTTATCTTTTATCATTAAAAGCACCGGCTACTGAACCGGTTATGACGGCATATATGCATAACCGTTACTTTGAAATTTATGTTACACAATCGCGTCAGTTGCTGTTTTACAATACTTTCAATTATTCCTCAGCCGAGGAGGTTGTTTATCATATGCTTTTTATTTGTGAACAGCTTCGGCTCAATCACGAAAGCATACACCTGGAATTTGCCGGACAAATATCGCCCGACAACCAGGTAGCTGTACTGACCGGGAAATATATCTTGAACACGGGGTTTGCGGCGCGCCCTTCGGGATACATGTATGACACGGCTTTTGACCCGTTGCCGGAACATTTTTACATGAATTTGTTTAGCCAGTACATTTGCGTATCATAAGGGGAAAATATAAGGGGTTTACCATATATCCTCCTTCTAATTTACCGGTAAGGCCCACTACCGACTTTGCTAAAACAGGGTTGTTCAATATTATTGAAAACCGGTTCGATATTTCACAATGTAATTGTCTTGATCTGTTTTCGGGAACCGGAAGCATCAGCCTCGAATTCCTGTCGAGAGGTTGTAAAAGCGTTACGGCCGTCGACAGAAATTTCGGATGCATGGATTTTCTGAAAAAAACAGCCGTTAAACTTCAGTTCGAAAACCTTATTACTTTTAAAACCGACATATTCATTTTCCTGAAAAAAAATCAGCAGCAGTTTGATATCATATTTGCCGATCCTCCATTTGATGCGACCATTCATTCGGAATTGGTCATACAGGTTTTTGATAAAAAAATCCTGAATCAAAACGGTTGGCTTATTATTGAACACTCAAAAGATGTTCAACTGGCTGATGAACCCCGCTTTGCTTTTAACCGATCCTACGGAAATGTGACATTCAGTTTTTTCACTAACTTTGATGAAACTAAGCAGGAACATCCTTAAAATATACGTATGAAAAAAGTCGCGGTATTTCCAGGTTCATTCGATCCGGTTACATTAGGACATATGGATATTATCAAAAAAGGTCTGGGTATCTTTGACCATATCGTTGTGGGTATAGGCAACAATGCCAATAAGAAATACATGTTTTCGCTTCAGGAACGGGAATCGTGGCTGAAATCGGCATTTAAAGACAACCCTTCGGTTGAAATAATAAATTACGCAGGCTTAACGGTAGATTTCTGTAAAAAAATGAATGCCGGTTATATACTTCGTGGAATTCGCAATGCCTCCGACTTTGAGTTTGAAAAAGCCATTGCACACATGAACAGTTCACTGAATCCGGCTGTAGAAACCATTTTTGTTTTGTCGGACCTGAAGTATTCTTCATTGTCGTCATCCATTGTGCGTGATGTGATTCGAAACGGCGGAGATGTTTCCGGGTTTGTTCCTGGTGTTGTCAGGTATTAACCCGGTCATGGCATTTTACCCCCGCTCAAAAAATAATCAGCCAGGGCATTTACAGGTTTCCTGGCAACGGTACCTACTTCAATTCCAAACTGCAGGGCCACATCTTCAATAATGTTCCTGAAATAATGGGCAATGGAACCAACAAAGTGTACAGGTGTACTTTTGCATTCCGGGTAACTCAAGACATTAGTAACAAAAAATTCATGGATACCGCTCCGTACCAACGCCTGAATATAGGGATGCGAATTGTGATCGGATAAGAAAGTTGCAAATGATGCCAGGAATACGTTTGCGTTCGGCTCCTGGTAAACTTTACTGATAATTTCCTCTTTTTCCAGCTTGTATTTTAAACGAAATGCATTTTCGAGCTCCGATGGCATGATTCGGTATATATAATATGCAAGTAACTTTTTCCCGAAATAACTTCCGCTTCCCTCATCCCCCAAAACATATCCTAGTCCGTGTCTCACCGGTGAAATGTTCTTTCCATCGAAAAAAGAAATATTTGAACCTGTACCTAAAATGCAGGCAATCCCCGGCTTGCCGCCACTTATGGCAATAGCACAGCCCAGCATATCGTGATCAACAACCACGAAGGCATGAGTGAAAACTGAGGCAAGTGCTTCACGGATTATTTCATTGCGTGCAGGGCTCGAACATCCGGCCCCGAAAAAGAATAACTGCGAAATCCGGTCTCTTAACTCAAACAGCCCCTTGTTGGACTTAATTTCATCAAAAATAAAATCACGGTTGTGAAAAAACGGGTTAAACCCTTTGGTTTGAAATTCACCGGATATTTCCGATTTGTTTCCTGCTATCCAGTCTGCTTTGGTTGATCCGCTATCAACTACCAATATCATGATTTATATATTTTTTAACTATTCCACTAAATAGATGTAACCTGCATTACTTTCAAATACTCCCTGTCAAAAGGCTTTTGTTTTTTGGTAGCTTTAGAAAAATCGGTAAATTTGATTTGATTGTTGTGTATACCAGCCATCTTATTTCTGTTACCTCCCAGTAAACTTTCAACAGCAGCTATTCCCAGACGAGACCCAAGAATACGGTCAAATGACGAAGGGCTCCCGCCCCTTTGCACATGTCCCAATACCGTTACCCGGGTATCGAAACCTGCATGAATCCTTTTTACCTTTTCTGCTATTTCTGCTGCTCCACCGGCATCGTCCCCCTCGGCAACAATAACTATACTTGAGGTTTTTCTCTTTTTGTTCCCTTCTGATAATAGTGTAACAAGGTCATCGATGCTGGTTACCTGTTCGGGCAAAAGCGCAGCCTCAGCGCCCCCCGCTATGGCTGCATACATGGCAATGTATCCGGCATCACGTCCCATCACCTCAATAAAAAACAACCTGTCGTGCGAAGCAGCCGTATCCCGGATCTTATCAATCGCTTCCATAGCTGTGTTCACTGCCGTATCAAATCCCAAAGTGTAATCGGTACCAAATAAATCGTTATCAATGGTGCCGGGTACACCAATTACCGGTACACCCGTTTCGTCACTAAAAATGGAAGCCCCCCTGAATGTTCCGTCGCCACCTATGGCGATAAGTCCGTCAATACCATGATTCATCAGGTTCTCATGTGCTTTTTTCCTGCCAGCAACCTCCAAAAAATCAGCACTTCTGGCGGATTTTAAAATGGTACCGCCCCGTTGAATGATGTTACTCACCGAACGGGCATTAAGTTGAACAAAGTCATTTTCTATCATCCCCTGGTAGCCCCGCATGATTCCGGTTACGGCTACCGAATGCACTACCGACGACCTGACGACTGCCCGGATACATGCATTCATTCCGGGACTATCTCCACCCGAGGTAAAAACCCCAATATGTTTTATCGATTCAGACATCTGCTTTATTTTAACGTCTTCCGAAAGTAGGGATTAGTAATTAAAAGTGGAAAAAATCCCTCATGACAATTGCACCGCATTGGCTATCAATAGATAAAAACCAGCAGTACGCACCACTTGATTGATAAGAAATTTAAATATTAATGAAAAAATACTAATGAATTATGATTAAGTTTGCTATTACTATTCATTTCCTTTAATAATTAATAAATACTCAAATCGAAATTCTTATGAAAAAATCAGAAGTTCTTCTGAAAGCAGGTATTTTTACAATAGCTGCTTTTACATGGTTTAACACTGCACATGCCCAGCAGGTTGTTAAAAATCCCGGACGAAAAGACGTTGCTGTTTCTAAGACTGTTCCAGTCCAGAAATCAAACACCACTAACCAGATATCACCCGTAACCAACGGAGTAGCAAAAGGCACACTAAACTCTAATCTTGCTGCGCAAAAGCGTGGTGCGTTCACTCCAAACAATGGCAGTGCTCAACGCAATTGCACCACCAAACCCAATTTAAAGCCTTATTCCATTACCCGTGAAATCTTTGATAAACTCCCAAAGGACCGTCAGGAGTTTGTTATGTCGAACCCTGATAAATATTCCGTTATCGATTAATAATACATTTTTAAATTATTAAAAATCAAATTATGAAAAATATATATTCAAAAATATTCATCCTGTTTGCCTCTATGCTTATTTCAGGCAGCGTAGTTGCACAAACACAGCTTGTCACCGATGGTGGCCTGGAAATTGGAACTGCCTGGACACAAACTTCTACGAATTTTGGTACACCACTTTGCGATTTGGCATCGTGTGGTAACGGAACCGGAACCGGAGCTCATGGAGGAAACTGGTGGGCCTGGTTTGGAGGTATTCCCGGCACAACCGAAACAGGAACACTTGAACAATCGTTTGTAATTCCTGCAGGTGGTACCGTAACCCTATCATTCTGGCTTGAACAAATTATTTGTGATGGCCCTATGGATTTCCTGGATGTTAAAATTGATGGAAACACCGTTTTTTCAACCGACGGCGCAAGTACTCTATGCGGTGTTCTCGGTTATTCACAGCAAACCATCGATATTTCAGCGTATGCCGACGGCAACAGCCACACCTTGTTGTTTACTTCAACCACCTTTTCGGCTAACGGAGGTAACACCAACATTTTTGTGGATGATATCTCTGTAATCCATACTCCGGGTGGCGGAGGTGGTTGCCCTGACATCATGGTCGACGGCAGCTTCGAAGCAGGCCCCGGTGGCGGACCATGGATTGAAACATCCACAAACTTCGGCACACCTATTTGCGACCTGGCATCCTGTGGTAACGGTACAGGAACCGGACCCCGTACCGGTGCTTTCTGGTCGTGGTTTGGTGGATTCACCGGAGGTGTTGAGTCAGGATCGGTTTCACAGTCCATAGTATTTCCGGCCGGTGATTCCATCACCCTGAAGTTTTATCTGGAACAAATTGTTTGCGACGGTCCTCAGGATTTTATGGAAGTTACTATCGACGGTCAACAGGTTTTTCAAACAACCGGAGCAAGTACT
>CAZPKJ010000007.1:9107-32911 GCA_964587075.1 uncultured Flavobacteriaceae bacterium
GCGGATGGAAATGCCCACACCATAGAATTTAATTCTACCACATTTTCAGCTAACGGCGATGCCACGAATTTCTTTGTCGATGACATCGTTCTGGAAAGTTGCCCTCCCGGTGGTGGTGGCCCCGTTTGTAAAGATACTGTAGTGTTCGCCGGATTATCAGTTGCTATACCCGATGATGATCCCGCCGGGGTTACAAACAGCCAGGTTGTTTCAGGTGTTTCAGGAACTACACTTGGCAGTGACGTTAAGCTTGCCTCCGTTTGTTTTAAAATTGATCATACCTGGGTTGGTGATTTAATTGTTTCCGTCAAAGGACCTAACGGTACGCCTGTGGTTTTACTCGACCGTCCCGGTGTTCCGGCAACCTTAGCAGGCTGCGCAGGAGATAATATTGATGTTTGTGTCGACCTGGGAACCGGAAATGAAATGGAAAGTGTTTGTAACAACCTGCCCGCTATTTCAGGTAATTATACTGCTGCAAATGGTGTAAATTTAAATGTTATCAATGGCGCCGGCGGTTCACCTAATGGTACATGGGAGCTGTTTGCATCCGATAATGTCGGAGCCGATCTGGGAACCATCCTCGAATGGAAACTTGTATTTGATGTTGGGCCTGTTGCTAACTGGACCAGCCCTGGTACCATTTGCGACAACAACCCTGTGATTGATCTGAACACTCTTCTTACCGGAACACCCGGCGGAACCTGGAGCGGAACCGGTGTAACAGGAAGTAACTTTAATCCTGCAGGATTATCAGGACCCATTTCCATTACCTATTCTGTAACTGATATCCCAACAGGTTGCACCGACACCGAAACTAACATAATAACCGTGGTAGCAGGC
Source organism: uncultured Flavobacteriaceae bacterium (assembly GCA_964587075.1). Lineage (GTDB taxonomy): Bacteria > Bacteroidota > Bacteroidia > AKYH767-A > OLB10 > CAZPKJ01. The sequence goes on from CAZPKJ010000007.1 coordinate 9,951, forward strand.
GCGCCTGTGGCATCGTTTACCTTTGCCGCCATTGCACTGAATGTAAACTTTACCAATACGTCTACCGGTGGTGTTAGTTATCTTTGGGATTTCGGCGATACCAATACCAGCACCGATATGAATCCCTCACATACTTATGCATCAGCAGGTACATACACCGTTACACTAACTGTAACCAATGTTTGCGGAACAAACGTTAGTACACAAACTGTAGTGGTGCAGGGGTGCCCCGATGTAATTGTTGACGGCAGCTTCGAAAATGGTGGAACCTGGGTTGAGTTCTCTTCAAACTTCGGAACACCGGTTTGCGACCTGGCGTCATGTGGAAATGGAACCGGAACCGGTCCAAGAACCGGCGCCAACTGGTCGTGGTTTGGTGGTATAGCTACATTCGAAGAAGGCTCAATGACTCAAACTGTAACTATTGCCAACAATAGCACTGCAACATTAAACTTCTGGCTTGAACAAATTGTATGTGACGGTCCGGCCGACTTTCTTAAGGTTGCCGTCGATGGTGATACCGTATATACTTCTACCGGTGCCAGTCCATTGTGCGGTGTACTGGGTTATTCTCTTCAGTCGGTAAATCTTGACGCTTACGCGGATGGTAATTCTCATACCATTTCATTCTTTTCAAGAATTTATGGACTTAACGGAACCGGAACCAATTTCTTTGTGGATGACGTTTCATTGATTGTTTGCCCGGGTATTGGTTTCCCTGAAACAAACCTTGGCCAGCACATTAATATTATGCCGGTACCAGCCCGTGATTTTGTTAATATCCGGTTTAATGACCTGGTCACAAACAATGTTCAGGTTGAAGTTTCTGATATGATCGGAAAAGTTGTTTACCGGAACATTATCGGATCGGTAAATGATGATCAAACCGAACAAATCAATGTTTCATCCTGGAACAAGGGCGTGTATACTGTAAAAATTTCAGCTAACGATAATAGCCTGATCAGGAAAATTGTAGTACAGTAAAATCTTAAACTAATAAGCAGTAAAAAGGGGGCCTCCGTGCTCCCTTTTTTATTTTACAGGAAATGGTAATTTTGAATTTACATGACTGTGAAAATTAAACCCCAAAACAACGACTCATTTTTTCGCAATGTTTATGAGGTGGTTCGTTTGATTCCTGAAGGAAGGGTAACCAGTTATGGTGCCATTGCCAGGTATCTCGGATCGGCACAATCGGCCCGAATGGTTGGATGGGCCATGAACAACGCTCACAACCAGGATCCGCCGGTTCCTGCACAGCGGGTATTGAACCGTAATGGACTGTTAACCGGTAAACATCACTTCAACGGCTCAACAATTATGCAACAATTGCTCGAAAATGAGGGCATTAAGGTTCAAAATGACCGGGTTGTCGACTTCGAAAAGATATTCTGGGACCCGGTTAAGGAACTGGCTTTGTAGTGTTTTGTATCTTTGTACTATAATTCCCTTTACAGAAACTCAAACCCGATAGCACCAAACCATTCCATGAGTATTACCAAAGAACAGGTTATTGACGCATTACGAAATGTAGAAGACCCCGATCTGAAAAAAGACCTGGTTACATTAAACATGATAAAAGATGTTGAGGTGAACGGTAAAAAAGTTTCTTTCACCGTTGTACTTACAACTCCGGCATGCCCGCTCAAAGCATTAATAGAAAAAGCTTGTATTAATGCTATCATTCATTTTGTGGATGAGCAGGCCGAGGTTGAGGTAACCATGACCTCGGATGTTACTTCACGCAGAACCTTGGAGAATTCATTATTGCCAGGCGTAAAAAATATTATTGCAGTAGCCAGCGGAAAAGGCGGGGTTGGTAAATCAACTGTAGCTGTTAACCTGGCGGTAGCACTGGCTAAAACCGGCGCCCGGGTAGGACTCATTGATGCCGATGTTTATGGCCCCTCATTACCGGTTATGTTCGGTGTTGAAAATGAGCGGCTCTTTGTAAGCGAGAGAGATGGCAAACAATACATGGTGCCGGTTGAAAAATTTGGCGTGAAAATGTTATCGATCGGGTTTTTAGTCGATCCCGAACAGGCTATTGTTTGGCGTGGCCCCATGGCATCAAAAGCACTCAGGCAGCTGTTCAGTGATGCCGATTGGGGTGAACTCGATTACATGTTCATCGATCTGCCTCCGGGCACCGGCGATATCCATCTTACACTGGTTTCTGCCGTTCCTGTTACCGGGGCCGTAATTGTTTCAACACCTCAAAAGGTTGCCCTGGCTGATGCACGCAAAGGAATTTCCATGTTCCAGATGGACAGTATTAAAGTACCTGTTTTAGGATTGGTTGAAAACATGGCCTGGTTTACTCCGGCCGAACTACCCGAAAATAAATATTTTATTTTCGGTAAAGACGGATGTAAAAACCTGGCCAACGACTTAAAAGTTCCATTTTTAGGCCAGATTCCGTTGGTACAAAGTATCTGTGATGGTGGCGACTCGGGAAATCCGGTTGTGCTCAGTGAGGAATCGCCAGCCGCTTTGGCATTTATGGCCGTTGCCGGAAATATGGCACAACAGGTGGCCATCCGGAACGCAACCCTGAACCCGACCCAGCCCGTTCAAACTATCGGGTATTGACAAATAAACCTGTTTTCATCAGCTATTTCTCTCTGCAGATTCGCTAATTTCGCAACATGAACCACACCGACCCATTACTGATACAACGAATTGAAAGCACATTGGATACACTAAGGCCATACCTCGAGGCCGACAGCGGGAATGTATCGTTGGTTGAAGTGACCGACCAGATGGTGGTTAAACTCGAGTTACTTGGCGCATGCAGTTCCTGCTCTATGAGCATGATGACCCTCAGGGCCGGCATTGAACAATCACTTTTGAAAGCTATACCCGAATTAAAGGGCGTTGAGGCAATCAATAAATCCTGATTACTTTCCTCCCAGGAATTTTGAGATCTTTTCGAAGTACGTGTTTTTATCCGTTGAAAAATTGTCGGCGTTGGTTGGACTGTTCTTAACTACATAAATTTCATTTACACCTTTAATACTTTTTACGTCAGCCGGTCCAATTACCGGATCGGATGAAGCCACAATAATCATCATATTTTTCATGGGACCTTTGGGCTTGTCGAAAGCGTAAATAGGTTCATAGGTTTTGTCGTAACCAAATGGCATAATAACATCTTTCCCGGTGTGTTCTTTCAGTTTCGACTTCATTCCCTCAAGGCTTGTCCAGGGGCCATCAGCAATAATTCTTTTAGTTTCGGTCCGGTTCGCTCCCACCCCGATGGAAAGCCCTGCACCAATATTCAGTCCGAATAAATCGAACTTGGTAATAGCTCTCGATTTTCTCAAATAATCGAGCACCGCATTCAGGTCGTTGATGAACTGCGGGTATATGAAAATATCGGGATCAACTTTAAATTCACTGCTTGACCCGTAACCCCGGTAATCATACGTTGCCACATTGTAACCGGCCGATAAAAATGAATTCACTATCTCGAGATGGTCGGCCATGTTTCCGTCGCCACTGCCTGAAATTACCACCCAATTCGGAGACTTACGTGAATTCTCAAAAAACCAGGCATTCAATACTGCGCCATCCTGTGTTTTAACCTTCTCTTCTTTGTATTGCATCCCGAATTTATCGGGGGTAACCTTATAATCCCTGGAGGGGTTAAGTGCGGAAACATTAAAAACAGTACATGATAAAATCAGCAGGGAAACAAGTCTTTTGGCGATGAGTCTCATAAGTGAAATTTGCTTAAATGGTTCAAGATGCGAGCAAAAATAGGGTTTTTAAGAAAAATGCGGGAGATAAATTATCAACAATTGGCAGATACAACCTGTTGATTATAAAGATTGTTAACCGATGAACCGGCTATTTGTTAATTGTTAAAATCATAATCCCAAAAGCCTGCAGTTCATGTGAACTATTGTTATTTTTATGCGTAGAAAGCCAAAAATTCATAAAATGAAAAAACTCATCCCCTGCCTGTTTCTCTTCAGTATATTCTATAGTACTTCCTTTTCGCAGGATCATCGCAAGCTCCAGATGAGTCTTGCAACCATGATTTTAGATGAAACTTTGCAAACCAGGCCGGTAAACCTGCTTGTACAGGGTGATATGGATGTAATCAGGGAACTTACCTCGGTTCATTCGGGTTTGTTTCGTTACTCCATTGCCGACATAGCAGTTATCAGGGTACCTGTATATGCCATCCCTGCTTTTTCGATGCATGAAAAAATCAGGCGTATCGAAAGTCCTGTAAATAACTACACGGTTATGAACGACTCCATGAGGAGTGTGGTACGGGTGAACCAGGTACATTCCGGCCTTACGCCATTGCCCCAGGGTTATGACGGATCAGGTGTTGTTATTGGTATTATTGATACCGGGGTTGACCTTACTCATCCCGACCTGCTTGACAGCGCAGGCAATACCCGGGTAAAACATTTGTGGGATCAGCGAAAGCCCGTTGCCGCAAATACACCTCAGCCTTATGGTTACGGACAGGAATGGAACAACACTGAAATTGATGCCGGCCTGGCCGTTTCATCCAATGATATGCAGGGTTTTGGCCATGGGACCCATGTTTCGGGAATTGCCGCCAGTGATGGAAGTGCCAATGGAAAAAACAAAGGGGTTGCACCCGCCGCCGACCTCATTGAAGTGGCTTTTGATTTCAATAACACCACCAACCCTACTTATATTGATGCCGTAGATTACATTTTCAATAAGGCCCAGGCGCTGGGCAAGCCATGTGTAATCAACGCAAGTCTTGGCGACTACTATGGCTCACACGATGGTTACGACCTCCAGTCGCAAATGATCAGTGCGCTTCTTAATCAGCAGGCCGGCAGGGTTCTGGTTGCTGCAGCCGGTAACGCCGGCTCCATACCATTTCACTTAGGCTATAACGTTACATCCGATACATCATTTACATGGGTCAGGCACAATCCGGCTTTTGCCAATACCTATTTTCAGATATGGGGCGATACCTCATCGTTCACTTCCATTCAGTTTTCAATCGGGGCCGATGTAAATACCACATCAGCCAGTTACCGTGGCCGATTAAATTTCAGAAATATCAATTATAATCTCGGAGTATTCAAACAAGACACACTATTCAGCAGCTCGGGAAACAGACTTGCCATCATTCAGTCATTTGGCAGCATCCAGGGTCCCGCGTACCTTCTGGAGTTTAATATTGTTCCCGATTCAAACACCTACGCTTGGCGTTTGATTACAACCGGCCAGGGACGACTCGACAGCTGGAAATTTTATGATGGGGCCGGCGGGCCGGGATTTGTAAACTCAAACCTTCCATCCTCCTCTGTTGTACCTGAAATAGTTTTTTACAAATTACCCGATATCACATCAACTATTGTAAGTGGATTTCAGTGTTTAGACAATGTTATCACAGTTGGAAATTATGGCAACCGTAATTTTTATATCGACTTCAATGGCAATACTTATAATGATGCCAGTGTCATTCCAGGCCAGATAGCAACCAACTCGAGCTGGGGCCCTACGCGCGACGGAAGGCTTAAACCCGACATTTCTGCCCCTGGAGGGTTGATGTTGTCTGCCGGACAACTTTCTTTAATGGCTATCTGGCAAAACCAGCCATCCAATGTTGTAAAAATTGCCGAAGGTGGTTTTCACTTCCGTGATGGGGGTACCAGTTCGTCCTCACCGGTAGTTGCCGGAATTGCCGCTTTGTTTCTGCAACAAAACCCAACCGCCACTGCCATCCAGGTACGCGATGCCATTACCCAATGCGCCGTTGTGGATTCCTTTACAGGACCATTTGTTCCGAACTTTATCTGGGGACATGGAAAAGCCGATGCGTTCAATACATTAGTGAATTGTTCATTAACATCGGGTATCGCTGAACACTCCAACACAAACAGCCTGATCATTTATCCAAACCCGGTTCAGGCCGGACAACCTTTTAATCTGATCATCCCTAAACATGCTGCCATTACAGAGAGTAACATAAAAATTTATGACACTGCGGGCAGGCTGGTTGGTACATTTAATGCAAAAAACAAATCGGCTGTTGAAATTCCTACAGATAATCTTTCGCCCGGTATTTACATTGTGAAATTGGAAAATGACTCGTTAAGAATTCCCGTTGCGCGAATTTCAATTGTGACTTTTCAATAAATAATAATTTAAAACAAACAGCATTATTATTTGTCGTCGGACAGAAAAAAAGGGCCGTTCAGAAACTGAGCGGCCCTTTGCATTTTATAAAACTAACCGTTTTATTGAATCGGAAAACTTATTTGGTTTTTACTTTGTCCCATTTTTTTATTTGCCAGTTTATATAACCTGTGCATATATGATTTCCTGTATCATCATAAACGGGTATGGTAAATTCATGAACAAGTGCGTCGGAATTTTGAAGTCCGGTTTTTATCACGCTGTTAAAATCATCCTCGCTGAAAGTAAATGAAGCTTGTACAGCTGCTTTTGCCTGGTAAAAATATTCAATCCTTAAACTTTTTAAAATCAAACGGAATTCCTTTTCTGATAGCATAGTTATCAGGGTTAACCCTACGGTATATTCACAGAGTGTTGCAAGGGCTGTTGCATGGATTCCGCCAATATGATTCAGGTTTCGCCGGATAAAGGGCAGCCTTACCTCCACATGACCTTTTTTTATACTTGTAACTTTAAAGCCATGCGAAGAATTAAAAGGTATGGATCGGGCCAGTACCATGTTCAGAATCCACCGGTAAAAAGATGAGCCAGATGCTTTATGTATAAGGGTATTTATTTTTGACATTAGGATCCGTTATAAACCCGGTTCAAATGATTCATGGTTTGTTTCATTTCCAAATCAATATCCAAAATAATTTGTTCACAACTCTTGATCTCACTTACCAGTTCAACTGATTTGCCTGCGCACCACAGATTATCATAATTTCCCGGTTTTACGGCCTGTTCCAGTTTACGCATACCTCTCACCTGCACCAGCATTTTAAAATATTTTTTAGTGGTAGGATTTCTGTTCAGAAATTTCTCAAAAAAATTCTGCCGGTATCCCATTCGCCGGGCATCCGGTGTGTTTATAATTGTACAAGGTGTACCCGACAGTTTTTCGGTTAGTACAATATCATCCATTCCACTCTCCACAATGGCGTTTTTATAATCAGTAACAACGGTAGCTTCCGCGGAAGCGATAAACCGCGTACCAATGGAAACACCAGCGGCACCACTGGCAAGCATGGCAATGACCGATGACCCGTCGGCAATACCGCCGGCTGCTATCACGGGCATTTCAGGGACTTTCTTTTTCAGTGCAGGTATCAATACCGATAATGGATGAGGTCCCGCGTGGCCGCCCGCTCCCTGGCCAACCGCGATAAATCCGTCGCAATTCATGGAAGCGGCTTTTGAAGCGTGCGTTAAATTGGTTACATCACAGTACACCCTGGCTCCATAGGCATGTGCCCTCTTAATTACTTCGGCAGGGTTCCCGAGAGAGGTTATATAAAACGGGACCTTTAACTGTTCGCAGACAGCAAGGTGATCCAAATACAATGGATTCGACTTTTGTACGATCAGATTCACTCCGAAATTACCTGAATAACCTCCTTTGTTCCTGAATTCATGAAGCCGCTGTATAATACCTTTCAGTTCACCTTTTCCTCTGTAATTAAGCGATGGAAAAACCCCCATGATTCCGCTACGGATAGCTTCACGCATCATCGGCTCGTTTGAAACCAGAAACATTGGAGCCATAATAACGGGTAGTTTAAGGTTAAAAAGCTGCGTGAATGGAGTTTTTACGGACATACAGGGGAATTTCAGTATTGGCTGGGGATAAATATCGATTTTTTGATTCAAATTAAATCAAAAATGATTTATTTTGTTTTTCTAACATGACTAACTCTATGGAAGTAACCCGGTTGTTCGACATTGTGCCCTACCAACTTTCACGTTATCCGCTTGAAATTGCCTTTGCCGGAAAAGAAAATGGTGTTTGGGTAACATACAGCAGTTCCGATTTTAAGAAGATTGTCGACCTGGTCAGTTACGGATTATTAGCTAAAGGTATTGGTAAAGATGATAAAATAGCCATAATTTCCAATAACAGACCCGAGTGGAACTTTACCGATTTGGGTATTTTGCAAACAGGCGCCGCAGATGTTCCGGTATATCCTACCATCAGCGAAAGCGACTTGCGTTTTATTCTTGAAGATGCTGCCGTAAAAATTGTTTTCGTTTCCTCAAAAGAGCTCTACAAAAAATTAAAAGCAGTAACCGGCTCACTCCATTCACGTCCCGAAATTTACACTTTTGATAAAATTGATGGTGCAACCCACTGGAGTGAATTAACAGCTTTAGGCAGCCAAAATATCAATGAAGCTCTCCTGGAGTCCTGCAAATCACAAATAAAATCCGGTGACCTTGCAACCTTACTTTATACATCCGGCACCACGGGCAATCCGAAAGGAGTGATGTTGTCACACTCCAATCTGGTAAGTAATTTTATTGCAGTACAGCATCTCCCACCTATTGGTTATGGCTCCAAAGTTCTCAGCTTTTTACCATTGAATCATATATACGAAAGGATGCTCACCTATTTGTATATGTACCTGGGCTCACAAATCTGGTATGCCGAAAGCATGGAAACCATAGGCGACAATATCCGTGAAGTTAAACCAACCGCATTTTCGGCGGTACCCAGGTTAATTGAGAAGGTGTATGACCGCATTATTTCAAAAGGTGCAGAACTTACCGGAATAAAAAGCAAACTCTTCAACTGGGCCGTGAATCTTGGGTTACGATATGATCCAAACCTAAGTGGCGGTTTATGGTACAACTGGCAGCTGAAAATGGCCAACAAAATTATTTTTCCAAAATGGCGTGAGGCCCTTGGAGGAAATGTTAAAGCCATAGTATCGGGAGGTGCTGCTCTGAATCCACGACTGGCACGTATTTTTTGGGCTGCTCAAATTCCTATTCTCGAAGGATACGGACTTACTGAAACATCACCGGTTATCAGTGTTAATACCCTTGACCCTAACGGTATGGCTATTGGTTCTGTAGGAAGGGTAATTGAAGGAGTGACCGTTAAAATTGCCCCCGACGGTGAAATACTCTGTAAAGGGCCTAATGTTATGCTTGGTTATTATAAACGCGAAGACCTTACAAAAGAAGTTATCGACGATGAGGGTTGGTTTCATACAGGTGATATTGGTGAATTTGCCGGAGATAAACTTAAAATAACCGACCGCAAAAAAGAAATATTTAAAACATCGGGTGGAAAATATATAGCTCCCCAGAATATCGAAAATAAACTGAAGGAGTCACGCTTTATTGAACAGGCCATGGTAATTGGTGAAAACCAGAAATTCGCTGCGGCACTGATTGTACCCGCATTTGCATTTGTAAAAGAATGGGCTTCCCGCAAGGGTGTTTCGTATTCATCCAATGACGAACTCATCAAAAATGAAATGGTAAAAAAGCGGATTTTTGAAGAAGTTGAAGCCATGAATAAATCACTCAGTCAATTTGAAACTATAAAAACCATAGAACTGTTACCTGGCGAGTTTTCTATTGAAAAAGGTGAACTGACCCCAAAATTGAGCTTGAAACGAAAGGTTATTATTGAAGCAAACCGGGCACTTATTGATAAAATATACCGGCTTTAATGCACTTTTATGACTTTTGTTAACCTTTGACTGATATTAGATTGATAAATTTGCCGTTGACCAATTAAATTTTGTTACCAACTATGAAGATTGTTATCCCTACTGATTTTTCCGATTTATCAAAAATTGCGCTTCGTTATGCCGCTCAGTTCGCCGTTCATGGCCACCATAGTTTACTGCTGATGAATAATATTTCCACCGAAAGTGTACCACGAGCCGGCGTACTGATAAACCTTGAAGACAAGATTGAAAAGAATGCCATTGAAGATATTTTACAGCTGAAAGCATGGATTGAGTCGGAATTTCAACCCTCTCCCGACATCTTTCACGAAATTACCAAATCCGAAAATTCTGCTAAAGCAATTCTTGATACCGCTAAAAGTCAGAATGCAGGGCTGATTATTATGGGAGCTAAAGGTGCTTCGGGAATCACCGGTGCCATATTGGGAAGCGTTAGCAGCGAAGTGATTCGTAAAAGTGAAATCCCTGTTATTGTAGTCCCTCCTGAAGCGGAATTTAAAATTTCAGGTCTTCTGGTTCTGGCTGTTGACCCGTTAACCCCTCCGTCTGAACAATCGTTGAAGCATTTCATAAACATGTGTAAAAAGTTCGGCAAAAAACCTGAATTTTTCTTCGCAGGTTCAGGTGATAATGAAACAGCCATAACGGACTTTGTTAATCTGGTTAACGGGCTTTTGGCCGACTCGCAAGGTGTATTCCATAAACACCCTGGCAATGATCCGGTGGTTGCCATAAATGATTTTACCAGTCACAACCCGTGTATGATGATTGCCGTGGTTCCAAGCCAGTATTCTTTTTTTGAAAGAATCCTCGGAAAGAGCGTTACCACGAAAATAATGGCTCATACCACCATACCGGTTTTAACATTACCCTAGCCTGATTTTACACCCTGCGCAACCTTCTGCAAAGGTAAAATGACTACTTTTGGCCGCGACGAAACCAACCAGTCATGAATAGAACCATTAATAAAGTAGCCGTTTTGGGTTCAGGGATCATGGGCTCGCGAATTGCCTGTCATTTTGCCAACATCGGTGTTCAGGTACTTTTGCTGGATATAATTCCAAAAGAATTATCACAAAAAGACATTGACAACGGCCTTACCACTGATTCTCCGGTTTTCAGAAACAGCATTGTTAATTCATCTTTGCAGTCGGCTATAAAATCCAATCCTGCTCCGTTGTATAAAAAATCATTCGCATCCCGTATAACTACAGGTAATTTTACCGATGATTTAAAACAAATTTCCGGATGCGACTGGATTATTGAGGTAATCATCGAAAATCTTGAAATAAAAAAACAACTCTATTCCCGGGTTGAAGAATACCGTACTGCGGGCACTTTAATTACCAGCAACACTTCCGGTATTCCCATTCACCTGATGGCAGAAGGAAGAAGTGACGATTTCAAAAAGCATTTTTGTGGCACACACTTCTTTAACCCTCCCAGATATTTAAGGCTCCTCGAAATTATTCCCACACCACATACATTACCTGAAGTTACCGGCTTCCTTATGGAATATGGCGACCTCTATCTCGGCAAAACCACAGTTCTCTGTAAAGACACTCCTGCATTCATTGCCAACAGAGTTGGTGTATACGCCATTAAGTCGCTACTCCACCAGGTTGAAAAAAGCGGGTTAACTATTGAAGAGGTTGATAAGCTCACAGGAACCATTTTGGGCCGTCCCAAGTCGGCTACTTTCCGAACAACCGATGTAGTGGGTCTCGACACCATGGTGCATGTTGCCAACGGACTTTACGAAAATTGTACCTCCGATGCCGACCGGGATGAATTTAAACTACCGGGATTCATCTCTAAAATGGTCGCTAATAAATGGCTGGGTGATAAAACCAAACAGGGGTTTTATAAGAAAACCAGGGATGAAAATGGGAAAACAGAAATACTGGCTCTCGACCTGACCACACTTGAATACCGTAAACAGGTAAAAGTGAAGTTTGCCACACTGGATGCTGCCAAAGGAATTGAGGATTTGCGTGAACGAATGCAGGTCCTTTTCAATGGCAATGATAAGGCCGGAGAATTTTACCGAACTGCGTTTTCAGGATTGTTTCGGTATGTCGCCGACAGGATTCCGGAAATTTCGGATGAATTATACCGGATCGATGATGCACTGAAAGCTGGTTTCGGTTGGGAACTTGGGCCATTTGAAATATGGCAGGCCATAGGTATTAAAAAGGCGCTTGGAGAAATTGAAAAGTCGGGCCGTAAAGCTGCTCCGTGGGTATATGAAATGCTTAAAGAAGGGAATGACACATTTTACAAAAATGAAAACGGTATCAAAAGTTATTATAACCAGGCCGACAAAAAATACAATACTGTTCCCGGAATATCCTCCTTTATCCTTCTCGACAATCTCCGCCCTTCACGGGTAATGTGGAAGAACAGCGGCGCCTCATTGTTTGATTTGGGTGATGGCATTCTAAATCTTGAATTTCATACCAAAATGAATACCATAGGAGGAGAAGTTTTGGAGGGTATGAACAAAGCTATCGACCTGGCTGAAAAAGATTTCAGGGGATTAGTCATTGGTAACGAAGGCACTAATTTTTCGGCTGGTGCCAATCTTGCCATGGTTTTTATGTTTGCCATTGAACAGGAATGGGAGGAGATTGATTTTGCAATCCGTGCATTTCAAAATGCCAATATGCGAGTCCGTTATTCATCCATTCCGGTAATTGTGGCACCACATGGCTTGTCGCTTGGCGGTGGTTGCGAAATGGCGCTTCACGCGGATAAAGTTCAGGCTGCCGCCGAAACCTATATTGGTATGGTGGAGTTTGGTGTGGGTCTGATACCCGGGGGGGGTGGATCAAAAGAATTTACAGTGCGATTCAGTGATTCAATAAAAGAGGGTGACATTGAACTTAACTTGTTGAAAGAAAGATTTTTAACGATTGCCATGGCAAAAGTATCCACGTCAGCGCATGAAGCATTTGATCTGGGTATATTCCGAAAAGGGCTGGATGAGGTCACACTGAACAGGAACAGATTGCTGGCAGATGCCAAATCTGCTGCATTGGCTCTTGCCGAATCGGGATACTCCCGACCGCAACAGCGAAAAGAAATCAAAGTACTCGGTCGTACCGGCCTTGGAATGGTTTATGCAGGCGCAAACAGCATGTACTCAGGCCATTATATGTCGGAACATGATAAATTAATTTCCGAAAAGCTGGGATATATCATGTGTGGCGGCGACCTTTCGGCTCCCGCTTACGTCTCCGAACAGTATCTGTTAGACCTTGAAAGAGAGGCATTTTTATCCCTTTGTGGTGAAAAGAAAACACTTGAAAGAATTCAAAGTATTTTAACCACCGGAAAACCGCTTCGCAATTAAATTTAGATTATTAATTTTAGGGCTTCCTAAAGAACCAACAATAGATTCAATGAAGTATATCGTAAACCTCCTTATTATCATCATGATGATGCCCCTGTTTACCACGGGCCAGTCGCAGGAAAAACCCAAGTACGCACCCGGTCGGGAGAAGCATCGCAACAAAACCGATGAAATTGGCCAAAAACAGGGAGTGTGGAAATACTACAACTCAAGTGGTGATATCATCCATGAAATTGAATATGTTAATGATGTAAGACATGGGATGTCGAAGCGTTTTTATCCTTACGGGAAAATTATGGAGGAAACCGAGTATCAAAACGGAGTGAAGGAAGGCACTTATATCAAATACTTTTATTCCGGAAATGTGAAACAGGAGGGCGAGTATCTTGAAGGAAAGAAACATGGAAAATGGACCAAATATTTTGAATCAGGTGAGGTACAGTCCGAAACCCCCTATAAGAATGGAAACCGCGACGGGGAGTGGAAAATTTATAATCGTAAAGGAGCCATAGTAAGCACTGCTTCCTATAAAGACGGTGTTGATGTGGCTGCTGCTGCCGCAGCGAAAGCCGAGGAAGAAAAGAGAGCTGCTGCTGCCAAAAAGAAAGAGGCAGCTAAAAATGCACCCCCAGGGGCAACACCTGCTCCCGGAACACCGCCTGCATCAGGAACTGCTCCCGCGCCGGGAACCACACCCACTCCGGGGACTAACGCTCCGGTTCAGGATTCAACGCCCGCTCCCGGCACCTCGCCAAAATAATATTTCATGGAAGCATATATAGTAGCCGGTTACCGGTCGGCTGTTGGCAAAGCACCGAAAGGGAAATTTCGTTTTTTGCGTGCCGATGACCTGGCCACAACCGTGGTGAAACACCTTTTGGCCCGGTTTCCTGATCTCGACCAGAACCTGATTGACGATGTCATTGCCGGCAATGCTACCCCCGAAGCTGAGCAAGGTCTCAACATTGGCCGGATGATATCACTGATGGGACTCGATACCATAAAAGTTCCGGGTATGACGGTAAACCGTTATTGCTCTTCGGGCCTCGAAACTATAGCCATTGCCGCCTCAAAAATAAAAGCCGGTTTAGCCGACTGTATCATTGCCGGTGGTGTTGAAACCATGTCACCAATCCCGTTCGGAGGCTGGCGCATTGTCCCCAATTATGAGGTAGCTAAATCACATCCCGACTGGTACTGGGGCATGGGACTAACTGCCGAAGCAGTGGCCCGTGAATATAAAGTTTCACGTGAAGATCAGGACACCTTTTCATTTAAGTCGCACCAAAAGGCCATTCATGCTATTCAGAATGGTTTGTTCAGGGATGACATTGTTCCGGTGAAAATTGAGGAAACTTATCTGGACGAAAAAGAAAAAAAACAACTGCGTACTATAATTGTAGATACCGATGAAGGGCCCCGTAGCGACACCAGCCTTGAAAAGCTGGCATCACTCAAGCCTGTTTTCGATGCAAAGGGGACCGTTACTGCAGGTAATTCCTCACAAACCAGCGATGGCGCCGCCTTTGTGCTGGTAGTATCTGAAAGAATGCTCAAAACCCTGAATGTTCAACCCATAGCCCGTTTTGTAACTTATGCGGTGGCTGCTGTTGAACCCCGCATCATGGGAATTGGCCCAATCGAAGCCATTCCTATGGCATTAAACCGTGCCGGAATGAAGCAGGAGCAAATCGACCTCATTGAACTTAATGAAGCCTTCGCATCCCAGTCGCTGGCCGTGATTCGTGAGTTAAACCTGAATCCCGATATCGTCAACGTTAACGGAGGTGCCATTGCCTTGGGACATCCGCTGGGTTGCACAGGTGCCAAACTAACGGTACAGGTTTTAAACGAATTGCGCCGACGGAAGAAGAAATACGGCATGGTAACCATGTGTGTTGGAACCGGACAGGGTGCTGCTGGAATTTTTGAGTTTTTGAACTGATCCTCCGGGTTGCACCATTTACGGTTTTAATAATTTCTTCATCCAATAACCTTTTAGTCGCTTTCTGCGATACTGAATATTGTTACATGGTGGTATCATTTTCCCTGTGAACAGGTTTATCAGAAATGTCAAACAGATGTTTTCTTAAAGCATTCAACCAAATGGAGTGCAAAACTGGTGAATATCTGCATCAATACTCAAACCTTTCCGGTCCATTCTTCGTAAATTTGAACCAATCAATTCACTGATATCATGTCACAAACTATTTCAAAATCTCATAAGGGTGGTGAATTCATCATCCACGAAAGTAAAGCAGATGACACTTTTATTCCGGAGGAGTTTTCGGAAGAGCATGTGATGATGTCATCCATGGCAGAGGATTTCCTGAATGCCGAAGTTTTTCCGATCCTCGACCGCATCGACGCGCAGGAAGAAGGGCTGATGCCATCATTAATGGATAAGGCAGGTGAACTGGGACTACTTGGTATTTCGGTACCGGAGCAATATGGAGGGTTTGGAAAAGATTTTATCACTGGTATGCTTATTACCGAAAAGCTTGGTGCCGGCCACTCCTTTGCTGTTGCTATGGCAGCGCATACAGGAATTGGCACACTGCCCATTTTATACTTTGGCAACAACGCACAGAAAGATAAATATTTGCCAAAGCTGGCAACCGGTGAACTGAAAGCGTCTTATTGTTTGACCGAGCCGGGATCGGGGTCCGATGCACTGGCGGCTAAAACTAAAGCCGTGCTCTCGCCCGATGGTAAGCATTACATTCTGAACGGACAAAAAATGTGGATCACCAACGCTGGGTTTGCCGATTTGTTCATTGTGTTTGCACAGGTAGACGGAGATAAATTCACCGGGTTTATAGTTGAAAAAGGTGCCCCCGGCTTGAGTTTAGGTGAAGAAGAACATAAAATGGGGATCAAAGGCTCTTCAACCCGCCAGGTTTTTTTCACCGACTGCCAGGTACCGGTTGAAAATTTACTGGGTGAAATTGGAAAGGGTCATCTGATTGCATTCAATATCCTGAACATAGGAAGAGCAAAACTGGCAGGTGCCGCTTTGGGCGGATGTAAACGGGCCGTTTCCATTTCGGTACAATATGCAAACACAAGAGAACAGTTTAAGCTCCCCATTGCGAAGTTCGGAGCCATCAGGCACAAACTGGCTGAACAGGCCATTCGTACCTTCGTTATGGAATCGTCGCTGTACCGGGCAAGCTTTCAGATTGATGAAAAAGAAAAACAGCTGCTCGCCGAAGGCAAAGAGTTCGCACAGGCATTACTCGGTGCGGCCGAGGAATATGCCGTGGAATGTGCCTTGCTGAAAGTGTTTGGTTCCGAAGTACTCGATTATGTAGTGGATGAGGGTGTTCAGATCTTTGGGGGTTATGGCTATTCATCCGACTTCCCTATGGACCGGGCTTACCGCGATGCACGTATCAACCGCATTTTTGAGGGCACCAATGAGATCAACCGTTTGTTGATGTTAGACATGCTTTTGAAGCGTGCCATGAAGGGTGAGTTGGATTTGATGACACCTGCACAAAATGTTCAGAAAGAACTGATGGCCATTCCTGATTTTAGTAATGGTGATGATGCGCCATTCAGCGCCGAGAAAAAAACCATTGCGAATATGAAAAAAGCAGCCCTGATGGTTGCCGGTGCGGCTGTTCAGAAATATATGATGAAGCTTGCCACCGAACAGGAAATAATCATGAATATATCGGATATGCTCATTGAAATTTACACCAGCGAATCGGTAATGCTCCGGGTAGAAAAATTAGCCGCTGTTCGCAGCAATGATGATCAATCCGTTTATCATGATATTATGAAAACCTATATCACCGATAGCGTAAACCGGTTGCACCTTGCCGGTAAAACAGCCATTGATTCTATGTCGGAAGGTGATGAAAACCGCATGATGCAAATGGGGTTAAAACGGTTTAGCAAACAGGCAGCGTTCAACACCAGGGATGCCCGAAGACGTATCGCGAAAGCTTTAATAGAAGCTGATAAATACTGCTTTTAAAAAGATTGGATCATTTTCTGATATTTCTGTTCTCCTCACTGCCCGATATCGATGAAAACCATATTTAGGCGGGCATTTTGCCTGATTTTAATTCTGCTGGCAGGTTTCTTAATATACCAGCATAAACTGGTTTGGTACGGTATTGGTCAACTCTCAGGGCAACTCAAAATCATTTATAACGCCGTTCCCGTAAGTGAAGTAATTAATCATCCTGACACAAACGACAGTATCCGATCGAAACTACTTTTGATTGCGGATGCCAGGAAATTTGCCATTGACTCCCTGGGGATGAAGGATTCAAAAAACTATACCACCTATTTTGATCAAAAAAACAAGCCTCTTATTTGGGTAGTTACCGGATGTAAACCATATGAAATGAAGGCAAAGGAATGGTGGTTCCCGGTCATTGGAAATGTATCGTACAAGGGTTTTTTTGATGAGGAAAAAGCCAGGCATGAGGAAGCGCGTATACGCAGAGAGGGATACGATACTGACATTTATTCACCTTCGGCTTGGTCGACATTAGGGTATTTTAAGGACCCGGTTTTATCCAATATGCTCCGGCGTGGTCCCGGCCGGCTTGCTGAGCTTATTATTCACGAACTTACCCATGCTACCATATATTTAAAAAGCAGTGTTACATTTAATGAGAATTTTGCCACTTTCGTGGGAGAGCAGGGAGCTGAACTTTTTTTATTAAACCGTTATGGGCCCGAAAGTGATGAATTAAAACGATACAGGAATTTTTTACATGACGAAAATCTTTATGGGAATTATATGATGCAGGCTGCGCAACAACTCGACAGTGTGTACAAAACATTCAGTTCTGATATGAGCACCTATGAAAAAGCTAAACTAAAATACAATCATATCGCGGCCGTCATGGCGGGCATACAACACCTGCCCCTTAATTTTCCTGAACGGTATACTTTCGATTTTACTAAACAATCTTTACCAAACAACACCGAATTTATGGCATTTTTACGATACCGGAAAGAGCTTGCAATATTTAATGATGTGCTGGAAAATATTTACGGGGGTAGTTTGAAAAACCTTGTCACCGATTTGGTAAAGCGTACGGAGAATGATGTTGCACTGCCTTTTTAAAGATTGACAGTGAATACTTGTTATTTAAAGAACTTAGTTTGTTTTTTCTTTATCCCGTTTTTTTCAATTGAATCGATACTGAACTCGCGTCCTGTTCGCGGAGGAGGCCACCATGGCACCAAGGCCACGAAGTTTTCACGAAGAGTTTTGAGTTGGATGATGGTTGGTTATAATTAATGATTGAGTGCCTCCCGCCCTCGCCCTGGCCCTAAAGCCTGCCCGACTGCCAGCTGTTTTATTGGTGCAGACTGGCGGGGGGTGCCGGCGTGTAAAATGAATGCTCGGCTCTTAACCTGAAAAGATTCATTCTATATAGAGCCTTATCTGTCGCTCACCGACATGGTACTCTCTGAATTATATCAGTAGCTTGCACGTTAAATTTGTACAAGTTCCGGAAAGCTGTTTCTCATTTTTGAATCACAATCCGTTGAACACTCACTCCTGCATCAGACACAATTTTACAAAAATAAATTCCAGGCTTCATGGTGTTATCTTCATTAAGCATAAACACTCTTTCATTTTCAGGAACAACAAAAGTTTGAACTAATTCCAATATCCCGTTAAGAATTTCGATTCGTGTGGACCCAGACTTGGCATATGGAATTTCAATGGTAACTGATCCTACACTGGGATTGGGATATAAACTATAATTTGGCTCTTCTGCCACATTATTCAGTCCAACAGGCAGGTTATACTCCGTTATATGCAACATGGTATCATTGCTTATGGCGAAAAACTGTCCACCGATGTATAAATTTCCATTGGCTTTGCAAAATGAATGTATTCCCGAATTAAATGTGCCACCAATACCAGACCAGACCTGGCCATCCCATTTTGCGATATGAGAAACCGGATTCCCCCCGGCTTGTGTAAAGCCGCCTCCTGCGAACAGGAAATTATTGTAAACGGCAATGTCAAATACCGTTGCCGCCGGACCAATTCCTGCGCCTAACTGGCTCCAGAATGCGCCATCCCACAAAGCAATGTTATTCCCCGGATCACCAAAACTTGTCCTGAATCCACCTGCAACACACAACTTTCCCTGGTATTCAACCATGGATGTAACATGTGTAAAGCCACCCGAAAACCCTCCCCCCACACTTACCCAGTTAGTCCCGTCAAACTTAGCTATATCGTATAAGCCTGGAGGCCCGTGAAAATTGCCGCCAACATAAAGTTCGTTATTATATATGATCATATCGGACACATAGACAAAATCGATACTTGGACAAATATTTGGATAGGAATACCAATTTGTGCCATCATACCGGGCGATGCCCTGGGCAGGCATCCCGTTTACAGTGGTAAAATATCCGCAAATGTATAATTCATTGTTAAAAACCCGGGCTTTACCCACCGCACTATTGACAATGTTTCCGGATGCTGAAGGGAAAGCCAACCACTGGCTCCCGTTCCACCGTCTCAAATGATAAGGGGGGTTAGCTCCTGTTCCGGCATAAAAAGCTCCGCCTACAATTAATTCACCATTATACATGGCCAAGGCCCAAACAGAACCTCCTCCTTCGATTCCGCCGGCAAGGGAGTCCCAATAGCTACCATTCCATTTGGAAATGTGCCGCATGGGGGTGCTGTCTTTTAAATACTTGAAATCGCCACCGGCATATAACAAATTCGATGTACTATCATAAAAAATTTCTCGTACAACGCCACCGCCGATAAATCCGGGTGGAAGCGGCGCGAAACTTTGGCAGGTGGCATCAGGTATCACCAACAAACTAATACCAAGAAACACTACTGTACAATAAAGGATAGTTGATTTCATTATCTTATGATGATTAGTTTTTCCCATTGGGGCTGAATGTTATCTGTCAATTCTATGATATATAAGCCGGATTTCAGGTCACTTATATCTAAAGAAACAAAATTCTCGCCATTATTTCTCGTGCTGAGCATCAGTTTCCCATCCGTTTGATAAATTTTTACTAATTGTATTCCTGATTCATGCCGGAAGAACAGAATATCATTGGCAGGATTTGGATATATTAAATTACCCGGTCTTTTTAATACTTCTTGTTCAACATAAATAATTCCTGATCCGATTCTGAGAAGCTGCGGGTTAAATTTATCAGAGAAATTAGTGATAAAAGGGTAAATTCCATACAATAAATAGTTTGTAATGGATGATTCATAGTAATCAAACGGTGAGGGGCTGAAGTCACGTATAGGATATGCCAAGGCATCACCATTTGCGCTTGTCTTTGAACTGGTCTGACCAACAAAAACTAATTCTGCCTTGTTTGGGCTTGTTACGGCAAAAGCAATATCGTTCAGTACATCATTAAATTCCCCGCCTATATAGGTGCAGTATTCTATAAAATAGTTACTATTTAATTTCATCACAAAAGCATCCCACGAACTATTGGCTGCCGGACCATTTAGGTCATTATCATAATAATTTGTCGGCGAATTGCTTACTACATTGAAATCCGCGCTGTTTGTATAACCACCAACATAAAAAGATCCGTTATCTCCTACAGCAATTGCTTTCGGATAGTCACCATTATCGCCACCAATGTAGGATGACCATTCGAGTTCAAAATCCTGGTTAAACTTGGAAAGAAATCCCGTGCTGCCTGCATTGGTCGAAGTGATATTTGTCGCATTGGTTAATGGAACAATTGGAAAAGTGGTAGCAAATTGAGGTACAGTGTGTCCACTGATTAAAATATCAGCATTCGATCCGGAAACTCCGATACAAGTTCCAAGTTCATCGTCAACATCACCAAACATCGTAGACCAGGCAAGCTGGTTAGCTTCAAATTTTCCTGCTACTACATCATTATTACCTTTGTTGACACTTACATAGGGGTTACCGGTGACAGGTCCTGTTATAGGAAAATTATCATCAGCATTTGATGTCGCTAAATAGGCAACCTCATTACCCGAGCACGATGAGGTGCCGATAAAATAAATATCCTCACCAAAGGCATATAAATCCGAAATTTCAGTAGAACCATTATCACATCCCAGGTGAGTTGTCCAGACCAGTTCATTCAAATTTGAAAATTGCGCGATAAACCCATATTGGTTTGTCCCGGCGTAATCCTGAAAATAATAATTTTGGTTTGGATTGGAAACAGGAGGCATTCCGGATAGATGAGTATAACCTGCAATGGTAATATAATCATCATCATTGATCACCAAACTGTGTACTTCTTCCTTTCCGTTGCCACCATATAGTGTACACCATGTGATTGTTCCAAGTATATCGAATTTAGCAACAAACACATTGTTTAGTCCGTTATAAGTTGTTTGAAAGTAACAACCCGAGCAATTCTCAAATGGAAAAATGTACTGGGTCGAACTTCCATCGGTAGATGTGCCGGCAATAATAATATTTCCTGAACCATCCGAAATGATACATGAACCAATATCATAATTTCCTCCACCGAAATAGGTGCTAAATTCAATCCGTCTGAGAGAATTAAATTTTGTAAAAATCACATCCGTTGAGACAGTTCCAATAACAGCACCGTTTCCAGCAACAGGATATCCACTTTGGCCAAACGTTTTGCCAATAGCATACACATTATCATCTTTATCAATATGTACAGCGTTGTAAACTTCCGGAGTGAATCCATAAGCTCCGGAGGTGCCGGAAGAAACCGTGGTGCTCCATTTCATTTTATTTGTAAATCCGGGGGGAGAGGCCAGAGTAATAAATGGACTTACTGAAATGATTATGGAGCCCGAGTTTTGGAATGAGGAAATTACGAATGATATTAAAGTATCGTTTACTTCGAATTCAATATCCAGCTCAATCCAGTGACCCGATGAATCCTGATAGGCTTGAACGTAATAAACTTTCTTAAAAGTCATCCAATAAGCTCTCAATATACCCAGGCTGTCAACGACTATTGAATCGGCAGACAAATAAGTGTATGCAATTTCTGCTGGTGAGGTAATTTCCGGATCTACTAAAAATCTGAACTGATCATTGCAATGAAATGCCAAATCTATCCCATCATAGATTCCCTCATATTTCAACTCTTGATAGGAAGGAACATTTACATAGGCAGAATCCCCATAAAAGTAATTTCTAAAACCTTGTGAAGTGTCAGACGGTGTGATCGAAAGCGAATCATTTGCATCTATAAAAACCATGTCGGTTCTATACAATGAATCAACCCAGGGATAATTTATTAATGAATCTCCAAATTCATAATAGGGTATTGTATCTGTAAATGTGGTTGTTGACTTCACATTCTGAAACACATATGAAATTACAGAATCACCAAAATAGATTAAACTATTTCCTGCAAATCCGGAATATTTAATTTCGGGATGTTGAGTAGAATCAGTCCCCAGAATTTGGCCGTAATTAGCCACAAATCCAGCTCCAATTTGGTAGTCAGTAGGGTCAATTTGATACCAAATCATTGTGTCATAAGCCAAAACGAAATATCCATAGTCTGAAATCGCAGACTGTGATGTGAAAAAACCGTGATCCTTATTACCAGAAATTACACCATGACCCAAATCAGTCCAAATAGTATCATTCCAATACGCCAGGTTTAGCCAAGTAGTATCAAATTCCTGACAATTGTTTGAATTCCATTCAAAGGTAACTTGAACATGGGAAGTGCCATTTTTACGTTGCAACTTCCAAAAATCACAATCGCTGAGGTAACCCAATGATGTTGTATAATTATCACTGTAGGACTGCCCAAAATCAAAATATTCTGCCAGAAATATATCTGATGCATTGGAGGGTGCCGTAATGGCTACAGATCCAAAATAATCACCCTTCCCCACCGGAAACTCAAACGCCAAATCGCCCACTTTTTGCACCGGCCCTGACACAAAACTTCCATCATGCGCACCGGTA
>CAZPKJ010000008.1:0-5197 GCA_964587075.1 uncultured Flavobacteriaceae bacterium
TAAAAAATGCGACTCCGGCAGTAAAAATAATCGACCAGCAAATTGCAGAAACCCGCGCCTCGCTTTTGGAAAACATAAAATCAATCCGGCAGAATATTACATCAACCAATGCCACCCTTAATAAACAATTATTCGATTATGAAGGAAAAATCCGGCAGGTACCGGAAATTGAAAGGGAGTTGCTCTCTATTCAGCGCCGGTTTGAAGTGAATCAAAATATTTACATCTATCTTCTGCAAAAGAAAGCGGAAACAAGTATAGCCAAAGCGGCAGCTATTTCCGATAATAAGGTACTTGATACAGCTTTCCTGGCGGAAGAACCTGTTGAGCCAAATAAGAAAGCAATTCTGCTGCTTGCAATAATGGCAGCGGCCATTTTACCCTTGATGCTGATGTTTGTCATCAAGTTTTTAAAAACAACAGTTTCCGGTAAGGAGGAATTATCCAGGATGACCAACATTCCCATACTGGGAGTGATTGGGCATGTGAACAAGAATGATAACCTCATTGTACAGCATAATCCAAAATCAAGGATTGCTGAATCATTCCGTTCGGTGCGAACTAATCTTCAGTTTTTTGGAAGTACCGCTGGTAACAAGATTATATTAATTACCAGTTCGGTAGGAGGAGAAGGTAAATCTTTTGTCACCATCAATCTGGCAAGTGTATTTGCCATGCAGGATTATAAAGTACTTATTGTAGGGCTCGATTTGCGCAAGCCCAAGCTGTTTGAAGATTTTGGACTGGATAACGAAACGGGAGTGAGCAACTATTTAATTGGCAATGGTGAACTTTCATCGTTAATTAAACCCACAGGAGTAAAGAACCTTGACCTGATTCCGTCGGGCTCCGTCCCTCCGAATCCGTCGGAACTGATCAGCAAACCCGAAATGGGACAAATGTTCAGTGACCTAAGCAAAATGTATGACTATATTATTGTAGATACTCCCCCATTGGGGATTGTATCGGATGCATTCCTTTTGATGAACTACAGTCATATTAATGTTTACGTGGTAAGAGAAAATTATTCACGAAAAGATTATGTTTCTTCGCTCAATGAACAGTTTGAACAAGGGAAGTTTAAAAACCTGAGTATCCTTGTAAACGATTCCGATTATGGAATGAGTTACGGATATGGTTATGGAAGCTACGGATACGGAAACGGATCGGGTTATTATGACGACGAACCGGTACGAAAAAACCGCTGGAAAAAGATATTCGGACGTGCGTAATCAGTGCAACTAAACAGCTTAAAAATTTAACTTGTGGTAACTTTACTTTGAAGTGCTGCCAGAATTTTTTCCATCCTGCTTCCCCGTGATCCTTTAATGAGGATATGAAAACCACTGAAATCTTTTTGCAGGACATACCGGGCCGCCTGTTCAGATGATTCAAAATGCACAAAACTGGCAGGTAATACAGGCAATTTAAACAGGCCCCCAACCACTACAACTTCATCAAAGTGGTAATCAGATAAGAGAGAAACAATATGCTCGTGTTCGGTAACGGCATCGGTACCGAGTTCCAGCATCTCGCCAAGAAAAACCACTTTTTTGCCACGATAAACACGGTTGAAATTTGCCAGAGCCGCCTGCATACTGGTTGGGTTTGCATTATAAGCATCCATAATAACGTGCATATTACCAAGCTGAATTTCCTGCGACCGCTGATTGTCGGGTATATAATTTTCAATGGCCATGTTAATGGATGACGGGTCAACACCAAAAAATATACCGGTAGCTATTGCGCTCAATATATTCTCAAAATTATAAGAGCCGGTTATTCTTGAATGTAATTGATGAATCACGGAACTTTCCCGGGTTTGCCATTCGAGGCCTACATACGAATCCTGTTCCCTGATTATTCCTGATACATCGCAATCGCCGCTTTTCCCGTACCGGAATGTTTTAGCATAAACACCAAGCATCTGAGTCAGGTGAATGTTATCGTCATTGATAAAAACAATACTGTTATTCTTTCTGGCAAAATCATACATCTCTCCTTTGCCCTTTTTTACACCTTCAAATCCGCCGAAACCTTCCAGGTGAGCCTTGCCTACATTGGTTATGAGAACATGCGTTGGTAATGCCAATGAACAAAGCAGTTCTATTTCTTTCTGATGATTTGCACCCATTTCAATCACTGCAATTTCATGTTCGCGGTTAACCGAAAGCAGCGTCAGGGGAACACCAATATGGTTGTTGAGGTTACCTGAAGTGCATAAGGTCTTATACTTCGATGACAGAACACGATGAATGAGTTCTTTGGTTGTAGTTTTACCATTGCTTCCGGTAATTGCTAAAAAGGGAATTGATAATTGCTTCCGGTGATGGAGTGCGAGTTGTTGTAAACATTCCAAAACATCTTGAACAAGAAAAATCTGTTCTTTGGAACCATCTTCACGGATGGATTCGTCGACAACAGCAGCCCTTGCACCGTTTTTTATAGCTTCCGGTGCGAATTGGTTGCCGTTAAAGTTTTCGCCTTTCAATGCAAAGAAAATACATCCACGCTCAATTTTTCGTGTGTCCGTACAAATGGCGGCTCCTGAAATAAAGAGTGAATAAATTTTTTCGATTACCGATTGTTCCAATGTGTTACAGTTAAAATAGCCTGAACGCAAATGAACAAAAAAAAACGCCTCGCAACATCTGCAAGGCGTTCTCATTTATATCCAATATGGTTAGCGGTTACGCTTACTCTTTTTTCCTTTTTGTGAAAAACCAACCGGGCTTCCTACACGATGCATAGCACAACGGAATCCAATATAATCAGTTGCCTGACGCTGATCGAGGAACCTGCGGGTGCCGGGCGACATCCAATAAGCGCGGTCTTTCCAACTGCCACCTTTATATACCCTGGCCTGGTCGTCGATCATGGATGTTACACCATAGTTGTAAACTACATACTCAGGCTCATCACCGTCAAGATAGTTGATATTATCGGCACGCTGGTAATTACGTCTGCCCTCATTTTCGGCCTGTGAAACATCACGGTACATAATACGGCCTAAGGAATCTTTTTCAGCAATTTGTCCCTCTTCGTCGGTCAATTGCGTTTTAAATACATTACCACGATGCGGGTTAAAATCATCTTTATCTTCGGGCGAAAGCGGACGATAAACATCGGCTACCCACTCGGCCACGTTGCCTGCCATATTATACAAACCATAATCGTTTGGAACATATGAAATAACCGGAGCGGTGATATCAGCGTTGTCGTTCAGTTTCCCGGCAACCCCCATGTTATCACCCCGGCCACGCTTAAAGTTGGCAAGCATTTCACCTTTGTATTTCTCATCGGCATTTCTTACAACATGTCCATTCCAGGGATACTGCCTGCGGTCGGTGACTCTTTCGTAAACGGTGTTTCCTATTAATCCAAGAGCGGCATATTCCCATTCGGCTTCGGTTGGCAGCCGGTAACGTGGCAACAATATTCCATCTTCCATGATTACCTTACGCGTATCACGGTTCGGGTTCAGGTCACGCAGCGGACTTTTTACAAGACCTTCGTATTGATTGGCAAGATATGCGTCGGTATTGAAGTTATCTTCGTTGATTTGCCCCGGGTTAACTCTCATGATCCCTTCGCGTATGAGAATTTGTTCATTTACGCGATCGGTACGCCAGGCACAGAAATCGTTAGCCTGAAGCCAGTTAACACCAACAACCGGGTAGTCGTTATAAGCAGGGTGACGAAGGTATAATTCAACATAAGGCTCATTATATCCTAATTTCGAACGCCATACCAGGGTATCGGGCAATGCTTTTTTATAAACTTCAGGGTAATCGGTACCGAAAACCCGGTCGAGCCAGTAGAGGTACTCCCGGTAGTGGAGGTTCGATATTTCACTTTCATCCATATAAAAAGACGAAACGGTTACCCTGCGCGGGATGTTATGCCAGTCAATGGTAATATCCTGCTCGGTACGTCCCATGGCAAAGGTTCCGCCTTCAATAAGAATAAGGCCGGGGCCGGTTTCCTGCTCTATGTAAGGGACCTTTTCGAATCCGCCATTTTTTTCATCATTGTAATCCCATCCGGTTATCGACGAACTCTCCTTTGAACAGGAAGTCACCAGCATAGCTATTGATAGGGCAGCTAAGACGGGGATGATGAACAGATTTTTTTTCATGACTTGTGTATCTGAGGTTTAGATAGAAGTTGCAAATGTAATAATAAACTAAAATGATGGGCAGCTTATTGTTCTGAACCGTTTCTTTTTGGGGCGGCACTCAAACTGAACCCCAAAGCTGATCTCATGTGACCCGGCAGTGGCATTATTAGTGAGTTTCGAAACAGTTACATCGTAGGAATATCCAAACTTAAACAGGCCCTTTTGGAGGCCGATAAGGGCAATAAAGGACTCGCTGGAAATAAAATTCTCTTTTCCGAAATTGGCCCGGTACCATAATCCGCCAACTATAGGGGATTTTAATACATACATACCAATGTTCAATTGGTTGAAACTGGCCTGTTGTTGGTATAAAACGTTGGGCGACAGATAAGTTCCCTCATCCCTGGTGGCGGCATACCTGTAAACCTTAGTTTCGCCAATGGGTAACATCGCGCCTACGTGAGCTGTTATTTTCATAGGAAGCGCCGAGCTGCCAGGTACAATGAACGCCTCATCCGGCTGGGTAATATGATTAACGGCCACGCCGCCGTAAACCTTTGAGCTATAGGCCAGTATTCCTGCTGAAAAGTCAGGGTACGATTTGGTAAGATCATCCGGGCGCCCCTCCTGGGTATTATAAACAAACCCATATCTCGGGTCAATCTGGTCGCCGAAATATAATTTATCCCAATCGAGCCGCTTTTGCATCCAGGTTGCCTGAAGACCCATTCGCATCGAAAAGTCGCGACTCAGGTTCAATTGGTATGCATACATTCCACTAATGGTTGTAGTATTGATAGTGCCTTCTCCGGCTTTATCATTCATCACTATTAATCCCAGTCCCCCTGAAATGGATTCGATATGCTGATCATACGATGCTGCATAGGTAATAAATGTTTTAGCCAATGCGGGCCACTGGTTCCGGTAATTAAGGCCAACCCTCGGGCAGCGTGCCGATCCTGCAAAAGCAGGATTCAGGTATAGCGGAGCGGCATAAAACTGGCTAAACTCGGGATCCTGAGCTTTAACTTGATTAGGAGAACCGGCTAAACAGAACAGGCAAACACAAGCAATAAT
>CAZPKJ010000008.1:5207-9229 GCA_964587075.1 uncultured Flavobacteriaceae bacterium
CCTTTTTCCTTGACTTATACGAATATCTCCTTTTTTGTTACAAACCATGTAAATTAACAACTTCCTGACAAGGCAATTGTTGTAAAAAGCAACTAACCGGATTTACAAATTGTTATTACAGTTACAAATATAGATGATAAAAAATCTAAATTCCAAACAAAATAAATTGATACATTACAAGTTATATACCTGTTTACAGTCATTTGCTAACTTTGTCAAACAACCTAACCTGATTCAAATGTTACGAATTAACACGTGGAATAATACTCTGGCCCTTGTGGTTTTGGTATTTTCGAACACGCTGAGTTATGCCCAGCGAAGTGCCGTCGATCCATCCCGGATCCGTTTGGAGTGGAATCAGGATATTAAAAGTGAGATTTCAGAAAATGAACAGGTTAACCTATTGAACTTCACAGGTGCCCAGTATGATGGCACACGAAATGCCCTGCCCTGGTATACTCTTTTGAAAGATCACCCATTTCCGGGTTATGAAGCGGTGGTAACCATTAAGAATGCTTCTTACGAAACGTTTACCACCATTGCCACGCCTGATTGGTCGAAGGTTGAAAATCAACCGGTTGTAACTGCTTCGGTGATGTATGAAAAAAAGCGGCCCAAATTGGGGATATCCGTTTTACCATTCCGAAAGTCAGGAAATATTACAGAACGTCTTATTTCATTTGAATTGGAAATTATTCCCGGCAGTGAGCTCAAAAAATCTGCCAACCAGGTATCCAGGGTTTTTGCACCCGCATCGGTACTTGCTTCGGGCAACTGGTTCAAGATTGCCGTAAACAGAACCGGAATTCACCGCATCAACGCGGATTTTTTAAACCAGATGGGATTGAATCCTGCGAGTGTTAATCCTCACAAGATCCGGTTATTCGGAAACGGTGGCGGCATGTTGCCTGCGCTTAACAGCGAATTCCGTCACGACGATCTGGCCGAAAATGCTCTTTATGTAAGTGACGGTGGCGTACCTAATGTTTTTGACGGAAACGATTTTGTACTTTTTTACGCACAGGCGCCAACAACGTGGAAATATAATACATCTACCGGAAGGTTTGAACATCAGTTACACTTGTTGTCTGATTTCACCTATTACTTTATTACTCCCGACCTGAACATGGCAACCGCTCCCAAAAGGATACAGCAGCAGCCCTCTTCAACCAATCCGGCAACATATACTTCAACTTCATTCGACGACCACCAGTTTCACGAAGTTGAACGGCTGAACTTTATTAAATCGGGAAGGCAATGGTACGGAGAACAATTTGATGTAAACCTCTCGCAGAATTTCACATTTAATTTTCCAAATATAAATCTTGCGGAGCCGGTGTTTATCCGTTCAAACGTAATAGCACATTCATTCAGTCCGAGTTATTTCCGGCTCAATTACAATAACCAGTTGTTGTTTCAGCAAAGTATTCCGGCCGTAGGAAGTTCTTACACGTCCGATTATGCCGCCGAAAATACCAGTACCGCTACCTTCAATGCATCCGCTTCATCCATTACCCTTTCACTGGTTTATTATCCCTCAACATCCACTTCGGTGGGTTATTTAAATTACCTCGAACTGAATGCGCGCCGTAATCTTATTATGTCGGGAAATCAGATGAGTTTCAGAGATAAGAATTCGGTGGCACCGGGAAATGTTACGTCTTTTCAAATCAGCTCCCCGTCGCCTGTACAGGTTTGGGATGTAACCGATCCAACAACCGCCAGGTCGCAGGCATTTGAATCGCAGGGAAGGTTCAGGCTGGCTACTGATGAATTAAGGCAATTTATTGCGTTCACAGGATCCGATTTTTATATACCTCTTTTTACCGGGATAGTTCCAAACCAAAATCTTCATGGCCTTGCCGCAACAGATATGGTGATAGTTACGCATATCAGTTTCGCTACCGAAGCCTTAAACCTTGCACAGTTTCATCGTTCACACAGCAACCTGAAAGTAATTGTAGTGACCCCCGAACAAATTTATAATGAGTTTTCGGGTGGGGCACGCGACCTTATTGGTATCCGCGATTTTATGAAAATGTTTTACGACAGAGCAACCTCATCGGCCGATTTGCCTAAATACCTGCTCTTATTCGGTGACGGTTCATACGATAATAAGGGAGTATCGGCAACCAATACCAACTTTCTTCCAACATACCAGTCATTAAATTCCATTTCACTGGTTGGTTCTTATGTATCTGACGATTATTTTGGTTTTTTAGACGATGATGAGGGCGACTGGGATGACCTGGTTCCCGATTTACTGGATATCGGAATAGGCCGGTTTCCGGTAAAAACCGCCGAGGAAGCACGAACAGTAGTTAAGAAAATAATTGATTATGTCACACCGGGAACGTTTAGTGCAGGACTGCAATGTGCCGATGGTAACTCTTCGAGCCTTGGCGACTGGAGAAATATTTTATGTTTTGTCGCCGATGATGAAGATTCGGGATTGCATTTGAATCAATCAAACAGTCTTGCGAATTATCTTGCCGCCAATCATCCAGTTTACAATCTTGATAAGATATTTATTGATTCCTATACCCAGGTAGCTACTCCGGGAGGACAACGTTACCCGAGCGTAAATGATGCCATCAACAGGAGAATGGAGCGAGGGGCATTAATTATTAACTATACAGGCCATGGAGGTGAAACCGGATGGACGGGAGAAAGAATTCTGGATAATGCCATGATTCAGTCGTGGAGCAATGTCAGGAAACTTCCATTATTTATTACTGCCACCTGTGAATTCAGCCGTTACGACGACCCGGGTCGGACTTCGGCGGGTGAGCTCGTGCTGATAAACAGTGAAGCAGGCGGTATTGCACTCATGACTACCACCCGGTTGGTTTATGCAGCACAAAACGGTGTGTTGAATACAGTCATGATTAATAATCTGTTTGAACCTGTTAACGGTGAAATGCCTCGTTTAGGCGATGTATATGTTATGGTAAAAAATAACAACAGCGTTATGGCTGGTGGTATCAATCCAAGGAATTTTTCGTTGCTTGGCGACCCCGCGCTGATGCTCGCGTATCCGAAATATGATGTTATTACAACTCAGCTTAATGGCCAGCCCATTGTTGCAGGAGCCGATACAGTTGGCGCTTTGAGTAAGATTACCATTTCGGGCGAAGTGCGTTCGAATGGTCAGAAACTAACAAACTTTAATGGCATTATTTATCCGACGGTTTTTGATAAGGAAGAAATAATTGCAACCCTTTCGAATGACCCAAGCAGTCCGGTTATAAATTTTACTTTGCGCAAAAATGTGTTGTATAAAGGGAAAGCAAGTGTATCCAATGGCGATTTTTCATTCACCTTTATTGTACCGAAAGATATAGCATATAATGTAGGGCGGGGAAGGCTAAGCTACTATGCACACAATGGTGTTAATGACGCAAATGGCAACTACGACAGTTTGCTGATTGGCGGTTCAAGTTCCAGTACCGTCACCGACAACCAGGGGCCTGCCGTGAAGCTCTATCTGAATGATGAAAAATTCGTTTTTGGCGGAACCACAGATGAAAATCCTGAAATTTATGCCCTGCTGGTCGATTCAAATGGAATCAATACGGTTGGAAATGGAATCGGCCACGATATTTCTGCCACACTCAATGAGGATCCCAATCAGATTTATATCCTGAACGATTATTATGAAGCCGACCTGGACAGTTACCAGTCGGGACGGGTGAAATACCCTTTGCTGAACCTGCCAACGGGCCGGCACACATTAAAGTTTAAGGTTTGGGATATTTATAATAATTCCACCGAGGCGTATACCGAATTTGTGGTAGCCGAATCGGCGAACCTGGCTCTGAGTCATGTTTTGAACTACCCCAATCCGTTTACTACCAACACCGCATTTTTGTTTGAGCACAACCGGCCCTGTTCTAACCTGGATGTTCAGGTTCAGATTTATACCGTATCGGGTAAGCTCATTAAAACCATAAACCAAACCGTCCATAACGAGGGTTACCGGGTGGATGATATCAAATGGGATGGCCGTGATGATTTTGGCG
>CAZPKJ010000008.1:9239-32538 GCA_964587075.1 uncultured Flavobacteriaceae bacterium
CGGCGGCTGAGCGAATGAAAATCAGGGCCGATGACGGGTCATAGGCGGAGAAATTTGAAAAACTGGTTTTATTAAAGTAGAACCTTCTGAAATCTATTTCGTTATATTTGCACTTCTTTTAAAATTTCCATGATGAAACAACAAATTGCCCCGGTTTTGATGGCCCTGACAGCCGCCTTTATATTACCGGGTAAGGTTGAAGCCCAGGACAAATCGAACCTGCTTGGCCAGTTAAATACCATTACCACAGCAGTTCCTTTCCTGATTATTTCTCCCGATGCACGGGCGGGTGGGATGGGTGATGCCGGTGTGGCAAGTGCCCCCGATGCCAATTCGATTCATTGGAACCCTTCTAAGCTGGCCTTTGTTGAAAACAACATGGGATTTTCAGTTTCTTACACCCCCTGGCTGCGTAAACTGGTACCGGATATAAACCTGGCATATGTTTCATTTTACAAAAAATTAAAAGGCGAACAAACATTGGGTGCTTCACTCAGGTATTTTTCGCTGGGTGATATTACATTTACCGATAACATCGGTACCGAAATAGGTCAGTTTAATCCGGCTGAGTTTGCAGTGGATGTGGCTTACGCGAGAAAGTTGAGCGAGAATATTTCAGCAGGGATTGCAATTCGTTATATCAATTCAAATCTTACCGGTGGAATTACCGTTGAGAACAATGCCACTAAGGCGGGTAACTCCGTGGCAGCTGATATCAGCGCCTACTACACCAAAGAAGTTGAGGTAGCAAAAAAAGATGCCGTATTTTCATTCGGTTTGAATATTTCAAACATAGGATCAAAAATTTCATACACCGAAACCGGCCGAAAAGATTTTATTCCTATTAATATGCGGCTCGGACCATCGTTGTTGTTCAAACTTAACGAATATAACGACCTGGCCTTTATAGTTGACTTTAATAAATTGCTGGTTCCAACACCTCCCATTTATTCCGATACCCTTGTTGATGGCGAGCAGTTGATACTATTCGGCCGCGACCCCGATGTATCGGTTGCAAGCGGAATTTTCAATTCATTCAGCGATGCACCCGACGGCGGTAAGGAAGAGTTGCGTGAAGTGAATATTGGAGGTGGTATCGAGTATTGGTACGACAAACAGTTTGCATTCAGGGCCGGTTATTTTTACGAACATGCTACAAAAGGCAACCGCAAGTATTTTACTCTGGGTGCAGGCTTAAAGTATAATGTTTTCGGATTGGATTTTGCATATCTTATTCCTACCGATCAGCGCAACCCGCTTGAGAATACTTTGCGTTTTTCACTGATCTTCGATTTCGCCGCACTTAAAAAGTCGGAAGAATAGTTTTTAATGAAAGTTCGCGTTGGCTTTGGATTTGATGTCCACCAGTTGCGTGAAGGACGGCCCTGTGTTTTAGGAGGGGTGCTGATTGAACATAACAGGGGTCCGCTCGGACACTCGGATGCCGATGTGCTCATACATGCCATATGTGATGCTCTTTTAGGTGCCGCGGGACTCCGTGATATCGGATTTCATTTTCCCGACAGCGACACAAAGTATAAATCCATCGACAGTAAGATACTTTTAAAAGAGGTGGTTTCGTTGTTAAACACTAACGGTTATACTATAGGAAATGTGGATACCACGCTTGTTCTGGAAAACCCAAAGATTAATCCACATATCGATAACATGAAACAGGTTTTGGCGGAAGTCATGCAAATTGAAACAGGTGATATTGCGATTAAGGCAACCACCAATGAAAAAATGGGATTCATTGGAAGGGAAGAGGGAGTTACAGCATACGCAGTGGCACTGATTACCAAAATGTGATAATTGATTTTATCCGCATGAAAAAGATCACTCAACCTATCAGCTACGACATGTACGACCACGCCGATGAATTGCCGGCAGCCGACAAATTACTTTTAGAACATGCTATCAGGGCAACGAATTCAGCTTATGCGCCATATTCCGATTTTCTTGTCGGGGCTGCCGTGTTACTTGAAAATGGTGAAGTAGTAACCGGAAGTAACCAGGAAAATGCCGCCTATCCTTCGGGTTTATGCGCTGAACGCGTAGCTGTTTTTGCAGCTGCATCACATTATCCCGATGTTAAAATTATAGCCATCGCCATTACAGCAAGGTTCAGCGGTACCGATAAATTATTGTCGGTAAGCCCGTGTGGCGATTGCAGGCAGGTCATGGCCGAATACGAACACCGTTTTCATGGTACTATCAAACTTATTTTAACAGGTGAAAACAAAACGATACTCATTATTCCCGGCATTAAAACATTATTGCCTTTAATGTTTAATTCCGAAAATTTGCAAAAGTAATCCTGGTATTTCACACCTCCTTTTTCCCAAATTGAAACTTTTTCCCACTTTTTTATTTCCAATTCGAAACCTATATGTTTTCGCCGGAATTCTTAAACGCCTGTAAATTAGCAATTTTAGATTTTCTCAGTTCACGGAACGGACTTTGAACCTTTATGTTTCGAATATCTATCATTCCTAACCTTGTAAATCAAAAGTCATGAAACATCTAAAATCAATTTGTGCAGCTTTCTGTTTTCTGGGCTTCATCTCCGCCACTGCTATGGCTCAGGTAATTTCAGGCGGAATTACTGCGGGAGCATCTTTTAATACTATTAAACTTGATAACAGCATCAGCAATCAGGTTTCAGAAGATAAAGCCACGGGAGTAGAGGCAGGTCTTTATTTAAAGGCCAACTTTGGTGGAATTTATATAAGGCCGATGGCCCTGGCCAGTTTTATCAGAGGCCAAATTAAAACTGAAACCATTGAAGGGGCATCCAGAGATGAAAAGTTTGAACTTACCACCCTCGAGGTGCCGGTTATGGCAGGATTTCAGTTGTTGCCGGTTCTTTCTTTTGAAGCCGGGCCATCGTGGAATTACTTAATGCAATATTCCGAAAAACTGCAGGGGGTCCGGGTGAATTTCGATCGGCATGCACTGGGTTACCGTGCCGGCGTAAGGGTGCATTTTGCACGACTTGGAATATTTGGCCATTATGGCGGAATCATAACCGAGCAAACCGACGATAATTTCAGGCTAAACCGCCCATCGCGTGCCGTAATAGGACTTACACTCGACCTGGGAAACCCCGATTAATATTCGTGCCTGGTTTCAAAAATATTTCTAACCATCAAAAATATACTGCTATGAAAAATTCAATCATCATTGCCATATCAAGTGTCCTGCTAGCGTTAACAACGGTTTCGATGGCTCAGGATTACAGAGCCGGTGCGGGCATACGGTTAGGTGGATTCACCAGTGGCATCAGTTTTAAAGGTTTTGTAAGTAACTATGGAGCCATTGAAGGCATCGCGGGATTTGGCAGAAGAAGTATGGTAACAACCTTATTGTATGAACATCACATTCCCGTTGTGCCTGCTCCAGGTTTGAATCTGTATTTGGGAGGAGGGGGTCACGTTGGTTTTTTTGGTGATAACGGAACGTATCTGATTTACAAATACCGGGGCGAGAAAATTTATGTTGTCGAAGACGGTCGTTCGGCAGTGGTTCCGGGTGTCGATTTTATTTTCGGAGCCGAGTATAAGTTCAGGAACATACCTATAGTAGTGGGTATGGACTTAAAGCCGTTCATCGATTTTTATGATGGCTTATCGGGTTATCCCGATGCTGCCCTGAATGCGCGATTTGTATTTTAACAGAAACCCATTTGCATCATTAACTGTTTGTGAAAGGAAAAGGTGTTGGCCGACGGTTCGTGTCAAAGGCTTTAACATACAGCTATCGAGTACCTTAGATCCCATAATAGCTCACTTCCCGATGAGCCTCGATAAGGCATGGATCCTTCGGATTTTAAACGGCACTTTTTCCTATTTTTGCTGCAAATAACTGTAGATTATGGCAAAGGCGAAGTTTGGTAAGGAAACGTATCTTTTCTGGTATGAACAGATGTATCTGATGCGCCGGTTTGAGGAGCGGGCCGGTCAGCTTTACGGAATGCAAAAAATTAAAGGGTTTTGTCATCTGTATATTGGCCAGGAAGCTTTGATGGCAGGAGCTATGACAGTACTCAGAAAAGAAGATGCTATGATTACAGCTTATCGCGATCATGCACATGCCATAGCGAAAGGCATCCCAGCAAAAGAAGTGATGGCTGAGCTGTACGGAAAAATTACCGGGTGTTCAAAAGGTAAGGGCGGATCGATGCATATGTTTTCAAGAGAACACCGTTTTTTTGGTGGCCACGGTATAGTGGGTGGTCAGATTCCTTTAGGTGCCGGCATCGCTTTCGCGGAAAAGTACCATGGTACCGATAATGTTTGTGTATGTTATATGGGAGACGGCGCTGTTCGCCAGGGCGCGTTTCATGAAGCACTGAACATGGCTATGACCTGGAAGTTACCTGTGGTATTTGTCATTGAGAATAATAATTACGCTATGGGTACATCGGTTGAGAGAACAAGTAATGTTACCAACCTGTACAAACTTGGTTCAGCCTTCGATATGCCATCGGAACCGGTTGACGGTATGGATCCTGAAGCCGTTCATACAGCTATGGAAAAATCGGTGGACCGTGCACGTAAGGGCGATGGCCCTACACTTCTCGAAATCATTACCTATCGGTACAAAGGACACTCTATGAGTGATCCGGCGAAGTACCGAACTAAAGATGAGGTAGAAAATTATAAATCAAAAGATCCGGTTGAAACTTCACGTAAAAAGCTGCTGGATAATAAATGGGCCACTGAAAAAGAAATTGAATCCATAAACGAACGTGTTCATAATATCGTAGAGGAGAGTGTAGTGTTTGCCGAAGAATCACCTTTCCCCGACGTGGATGAGTTGTACAAGGATGTGTATTCGGATGAATACCCATACATAATTGAATTATAAATTATAAATTAAAGATTAAAAATTGTACGGCTTAGTTAAAACTTTTTATATATATAACTAAATTTTTTTCACAATGAAGCATAATCTTATTCAACAAAAAACATTTGAGTTTGCAATTTCAATAGTTAAATTATCACGGCAGATAAAACAAAAGCAGGACTATGTATTATCAAATCAATTATTGCGTTCAGGTACAAGTATTGGTGCTAATGTCGAAGAAGCCATAGGCGGCTCATCAAAAAAAGACTTTTTATCCAAAATACTTATAGCAAATAAAGAAGCCCGCGAAACAAACTACTGGCTCCGGATTATTCAGGCTGAGGACCCTTCACTGAATTTGAAATCTTATCTTAAGGAGTCGGCTGAAATCATAAATATTCTTTCCAAAATAATAATCACAACACGAAAGAATATTTTAAGTAACGTAAATTTTAATCTTTAATCTTTAATTTCTAATTCTTAATTATTCCAAAATAATATGGCTGAAATTGTAAGGATGCCCAAAATGTCAGACACCATGACCGAAGGCGTTGTGGCTAAATGGCATAAAAAGGTTGGTGACACCATTAAAACTGGTGAGCTGGTCGCAGAGATTGAAACCGATAAAGCCACTATGGAATTTGAATCATTCCAGGAGGGAGTATTGTTGTACAGAGGAGTGGAGGAAGGTAAAGCTGCACCTGTGAATGCTGTTTTGGCCATATTGGGCAAGAAGGGCGAGGATTATAAAGAGTTACTTAAAAAAGAAGAGGCTTCATCTGCTGAGAAAAAAGAAGATTCCGCGCCTGTCAAAAAGGAGTCTGCCGAAAAGGAAAAGGACTCCGGGCCTTCCGTTGCTGCTGAAGCTCCAAAGCCATCGGCACCAGCCAAATCGCAACAGTTTGCTCAGGTTGAAGAATCTGTTGCCGGCGATAACCGGGTAAAAGCATCGCCACTTGCCAGGAAACTGGCTTCCGATAAGGGTGTTGATCTATCCCGGATTATGGGATCGGGCGACGGTGGAAGAGTGGTTAAACGCGATGTAGAGTGGTTTAAGCCGGGCACCTTTGTTTCACCTGGTGGATTTGCTTCCGGTGGAGTAACTAAGGAAAGTTTTGAAGATGTACCTGTGTCGCAAATGCGTAAAACCATTGCAAGGCGGCTGGCTGAAAGCAAGTTTACTGCACCCCACTTTTATCTGACCATAGAAATTAATATGGACCGGTGTGTTGATGCCCGTGAAAGTATTAATGCCGCGGCAGATGTTAAAATATCCATTAATGATTTCGTGATTAAAGCGGCAGCCCTGTCACTCAGCCAGCACCCTAAGGTTAATTCATCCTGGCTCGACGATAAGATTCGCATAAATCATCATATACATATAGGCGTTGCCGTAGCGGTTGATGAGGGGCTTTTGGTTCCCGTGGTACGTTTTGCCGATTCCAAAACGCTCACTGCCATCAACTCCGAAGTGAAGGATTTTGCCGCAAGGGCACGCGATAAGAAACTTCAGCCCTCCGATTGGCAAGGAAATACGTTTACCATTTCCAATCTGGGCATGTTTGGAATTGATGAGTTCACAGCAATTATTAACCCGCCCGATGCATGTATCCTGGCCGTTGGAGGAATCAAAGAATCGCCGGCTCTGAGAAACGGACAACTGGTAAATACAGCTGTCATGAAAGTTACACTCAGCTGCGACCATCGCGTGGTTGATGGCGTAACCGGCGCAAAGTTTTTACAAACACTCAAGGGATATCTTGAAAATCCGGTCATACTGCTGGGCCGTCAAAGTATTTAACTTTCCCACATAACGGTTTACTGAAAAAATATGCGGGTTCTGGTATTTGCGGAAACCTTTGGAACCGTAACCAAAACATTTATTTATAATGAAGTTGTTTCCCTCACACCTCATGCCGAGGTATGGGTACTTACCAACTATCGTGGCGATTCGGAACCTGAAAAAATTGGTAATGTTATTGTTGTGCCATGGAACAGAAACCGCATCACTGAACGGTTTTATTTTGAGTTGTGGAAACGCGATATCCGGTTCAGTTTAAAAAACCGGAAATTTCGTAAAAAGATTGATGACATTATTGAACAGATCAGACCCGATATTATTCATTGTCATTTTGCAAATGAGTCAATCAGGTTTACAGATAACTTTTATCACAACGATATTCCGGTATTGATCACATTTCACGGGTATGACGCCACGCAGTTTGATCATCTGAAAATTTACAGGAAAAAGCTACATGAAATGTTCAGCCGGAGGAATATATTTCCGATGTTTGTTTCGGAACATATCCGAAAGCGTGTAGCAGGGTTGGGAGTTGATGTGAGTAAAGGTTTTCTGTTGTATCTCGGTATTAATCTTGACCGGTTTAAGAGGGAGAGTTACCCTGACCGCCATGGCGAATTGCGCTTCCTCCAGGTTTCCTCGTTTGCTCCGCAAAAAGGTCATTCCTACTCTGTACAGGCTATTCGTAAATTCATCGACAGCAAGCCTGCGGTAAAAGTTAAATTTATCTTTGGTGGTGCCGGAGATACAGAACTGCAACAGGTAAAGGCACAGGTTCGTGAATTAAACCTGGAACATGAAATTATTTTTACCGGAAGCCTTTCACCAAATGAGGTAAAGCAACAAATGGAACACGCGCATTTTTTTATTCATCATAGTGTAACAGGACCCATGGGAGAAACCGAAGGGCTTCCGGTTTCTATTATGGAAGCCATGGCTATGGAACTGCCGGTATTAAGTACGGTTCATGCCGGTATACCTGAGCTGGTACAACATGGTATCAACGGAATACTGGTAAATGAAAAAGATATTGACGCCTACGTTGCCGGCCTGCACGCTATTATTGATTGGCACCATCTGCCTGCAAACAGGGAGCGCGTAATTGAAATGTGCGAAATGAAATCACATGCTTTGAAACTGATGGAAATTTATAAGCAACTCATCAGCCGGTTATCGGTTTGACTATGACCAGAAAGTTATATTTCAGAACGGATTTTTCTATTCTGTAAATTCAAACTTGTTCCCGTCGAACAACCCCTTATCGCTTAATTTTAAACTGGGGATAACCAACAATGCCATAAACGAAAGAGTCATGAACGGTGCCCTCAAAGTACTTCCCATCTTCTTCGCTTTGTCATCAATGGCTGAATAAAGTTGTGCAACATCTTCACACGAATGTGTGCTCATTAATCCGGCAACAGGAAGCGGTAGGGCAAGCTGACCATCCTCATCTGCTGCGCTCAGCCCTCCCTGGTTTTCAATGATTGCATTTACAGCTTTTGAAATCGACACGTCATCCGTTCCAACGGCAATAATGTTATGAGAATCGTGTGCGACTGATGATGCAATGGCACCGGTTTTCAATCCGAAATTTTTTACAAATGCGATGGCAGGTTTTTCATCCCGGTAACGGTTAATCACACATATTTTTAAAATATCATTTTCAACATCCGCCACAGCGAAACCATTTTGAATACGTGGCACCACATTCAGCGAATTGGTTACAAGCTGACCGTCGATTGCCTCAATAACTTTTATGGAACCCGAATTGAATGGATAGACATAATCGGATGAAGATTTATATTTTGCTCCGAAGTTATTAATTACTTTATGCGACTTTGATTGTAAAATGCATTGTCCGCCGGCAAAAACCCGTTCACCGTTAATATAGGTTTCGAGGATGTTAAAAGATTCGGGATTATCAATTACAATAAAATCGGCAGGATCATTTTCGCGCAACAATCCTACGTCAAGTTTGTAGTGTTCAACCGGATTTAAACTGGCACATCGTAAAACGTCGAACAAATTATGGCCAAGGCCCAGGGCTCGTTTTACCAGCAGGTTAATGTGGCCCTGAGCCAGTTCATCGGGGTGCTTATCGTCGCTGCAAAGCATAACCATGTTGGGATACTCTGAAATAAGCTCATGTAATGCCTCAAAATTTCGTGCCGCCGACCCTTCCCTGATCAGAATTTTCATGCCGTGTTTTAACTTATGCAGCGCCTCTTCTTTGGTAAAGCATTCATGGTCGGTTGATATGCCGGCTTCAATATATTTTACCGCATCGGCTCCCGTCATACCGGGCGCGTGACCATCCACGGGTTTATTGTAAGACCGGGCAATACCTATTTTTGCCATTACTTCATCATTGCCTGTTAAAACCCCCGGGTAGTTCATCATCTCCGAAAGGTATCTGATATCATTCCGGCGAAGCAGAAGGTCAACATCACGGCTGTTCAGTTCGGCCCCGGCAGTTTCGAAAGTGGTGGCCGGCACACATGAGGGTGCTCCAAAATTGAATTTGAGTTTCGCCTCGGCGGCATTTTCAATCATGTAGTAAACACCTTCAATACCACATACATTGGCAATTTCATGGGGGTCGCTAACAGTGGCAATGGTACCATGAGTGAGTGCCATTTTGGCAAATTCATATGGGGTAAGCATCGAGCTTTCTATGTGAATGTGGGCGTCAACAAAACCGGGTAATATAAATTGGTTCGGGGCTGTTGCGCTTTCGCGGATTTTAGAGATTCGTCCGCTTTTTATTTCAATTTCACCATTAAAGATTCTATTATTATGAATATCAATTATTTGACCTGACACAATCTGTAAAAAAGCCATAAATACCGATTTTTTTTAAGTTATGTTAAATGTGAATAAATAATCTTACTTTTGGCAGATTATTCACAAAATTAATTGATTACACAATGAAAACAGGAAAAGTAAAATTTTTCAATGAGTCCAAAGGTTTTGGATTCATCGTTGAGGATGACTCTAATCAGGAGATCTTCGTTCACCATTCAGGTCTGGTTGACAAAATCAGAGAAAACGACCTGGTAACTTATGAAGTTACTGAAGGACGAAAAGGCCTCAATGCTGTTAATGTTAAGAAATCACAGTAAAAAGGAT
The DNA here is from genome assembly GCA_964587075.1 of uncultured Flavobacteriaceae bacterium. Lineage (GTDB taxonomy): Bacteria > Bacteroidota > Bacteroidia > AKYH767-A > OLB10 > CAZPKJ01. Next base: position 19,018 of record CAZPKJ010000008.1, read on the forward strand.
CGAATAGAAAGGAAGCACTTACTAGATTAACATTAAGTAAAAATCCCGGTTATGCCGGGATTTTTTATTGGTAGCTGGATTAATATCCTGCCATTACGGGGAGTTTAACGCTATGACTAAATGTGTTTCCCTGTATTTTCAGAACATAACAACCTGACTTTAATCTGCCCGACAGGCGACTATTAATTTTATTTTCGCCTTTTTCAATAAAACATCGACCCAAATCAGAAACCATCTTTCCGTGCATGTCATACATCCGGAAGTCGGCCGAAAATGATTGACCGGAATGAATAACAAGGTTTCCATCCTGTTGCATATAATAAACCTCCGGGGATGTATGGAATTCATTGCCTGGTAATGAAGTAAAGAGCTCCAGTTTTAGCAGCCAGAAATCAAAGCCGCCATGGTTGCCCAGTACATTGCCGTTGCTGGAATTGGAGTCGCCATAAACGGTGATAGAACCGGTATTGTTATCGTAAAACAACTCTTTCCCCATATCGGCTGCCGTACCACCTGTTGAAATGCCCCAAAGAATTTGCAGATTGCTGTCGAGTTCCATAATCCAGTAAGATTTTGATTGGTGGGTATGGACTCCTGTTAAATGAAAATCGGTTGATTGTGTAAATCCGGCCGTAATAAAATTTCCGTTTGGTTTTTGATAAGTTTTGTACAAACGGTCGTCATATGATCCACCAAAATTTTTTTGTGAAATAAAGTTTCCGGCTGAATCCAGCAACAATAACCAGGCGTCACAACCCCCATAATTTCCCGAAAGATCGCCATCATTCGAATATGAATATCCGGTAATGAGATAACTTCCGTTATTGGTAATGGTAACATGATAGGGCCAGTCCTCCAGCGAACCGCCAAACTGCCTGCTCCAAAGCAAATCGCCATTAGAATTGGTTTTCCCAACCCAATAATCCGACATACCATGATTCCCTGTACAATCGAAATCATCCGATTGACTGCTGCCAACAAAAAGAAAGTCTGATTGTGGAGTTTCTACAAAGTGACGAATTCTGTCAACACTAGTTCCTCCATACGATTTCGACCAAAGCAAAGCACCACTGGTATCTATTTTAAACAACCACCCGTCGTGAAAACCTTTATGGTAGGCGGGCAGATCAAAATTTTTAGAACTCGAATAACCACCTGCTACATAATTCATGTCACTCGACTGCATGATATACCTTCCGCTTTCATATCCGGTGCCACCAAATTGTTTCATCCAAATTAAGTCGCCGGCCAGATCCAGTTTTAAAACAAATAACTCAGTATTGCCATGTGTATAGGTTATATCGCCATCGATGGAGTGCGTTGACCCAATAATCAGGAAATTGGAGTCGGCTTCCTGCATTCCGTAACGGGCCTTATCATAATCATTGCCGCCAAATGTTTTAGCCCATATTTTTTGTCCGGCAGGGCTGCATCTTACAACGAAAATATCCGATGTATCGTAAACTGAAATCGGATTAATATCACCATCAGTAGAGTTTGTTAACCCCGTTAAGAAAAATCCTCCATCATGACACAGGGATCCTCCAAAAAACTCCTCCGAACCGGAGCCGCCAAATGAATTTGAAACTGTAGTAACATAATTTGGCAACTGCCCAAAGGCCTCAGTACATAATATCTGCCATACTATAAATAACAAAGTGATAAAATGAAACCGTCCCGACACAAACAGAGCCCATGTCGAATTCAGTAAAATTTGCATAATTGTTAATTTATTTTTTTGGCTATAATATGATGGAAATGATCTCTGATTTTTCCTGCTTACCCTTTATAACTTGCTGCACAAATGGTACCACGTCATCATATCAACTTCGAAATTCATTCTTTTCAGGAAGTGGATATATACAAACTAAATCATCTTTTTGTACATTCACGGAGATCGCTGGTGCGTCTGATAATTTGATTCTGATAACTCAGATGAGCTAAAATTAAGAGAATTTTTATAACATTTACCGGAAAAAATATTAATTCATTTTCCCTTAAGAATGGTAATCATTGGCTGTTTACATATAAAACATTGATGTACAATTATATATGAAGCAATTTATTGCATTTTTCAAAACGTTCACAACCAATAAATACCGGAAGGATATCCAAAACAAACAGTACCATTATTCAATTTTGATTATGAGTTGCCGGTGCCGGATTTCGGCACTTTCCAGCTGGATCATATAAATACCACTGCGAAGTTTGTCTAATACTATTTCTTCACCGGCAACTTTTCCTTGCAGGGCCACTATGCCTGAGGTATTGAATATCTTATAATGTACTTCCTTTGGTTCGAAGCCCGAAAGTTTAAGTTTATTGCTGGTTGGAACCGGATACATATAAATTTCATTACCTGGAATTACTGACATATGCGAAAGGCACGAATTCATGATTGCAGCGGTATCCTGACAATTCGGACTGTTGCCTGTAATAGTGGAACTGTTTCCGGAAACAGAAAGGTAGCTGCAGATACTGCTAACATTACAATAGGACAGTAGTGGGCAATTTGTGATTATTAAATTTGTAATGGATAGAGGGTTAATACTATCAAGGCCGGACAAACCAGGTAATACAGGGTTGTTTTCAATAAGTATATGTCCATTGATAGATTTTAAATGGATTAATCCATCCAGGTTATTTAACGAATCATTTCTTGCTATTTCAAGATCGCGGTTCACGAAAGTAATGGAATCGAGCCCGTTCAAATTTTTTAGTGAAGGGTTATCATTAATATACAAATGTCCGGGTATCGAATCTACAGGACCCAGTCCTTCAAGTGTTTTAATGGCATCATTTAATTTGATTTTCAGGTAGCCACCAATATGCTGAATAGATCCAAGCCCTGATAAATCTTCTATAGCATCATTGTTTTCAAGCCTGAGGAACCAGCCTACATGTTGCAATGAATCGAGCCCCGAAAAACCGGACAGCCGAAGGTTGTTCACAATTTCGAGAAAGCTTGAAACAGTTTTCAATTTGTTCAGACCCTGTAAGTTTGGTAAAGAATCATTATCATAAACCCATAAACCGGTAATCGTTTGCAATGAGTCAAGTCCGGTCAATGAAGTTAATGAGATATTAGTTGCGATTCTGAGCCTGCCCGGGAAGGATATCCACTTAGGAAAGCCTGTCAAGCTTTTCAGGCTTCGATTTTCGTTAATATAAATCCATCCACCACACCATTTTAATGAATCCAATCCTGACAGGTTTGTAATAGAATCGTTATTCAAAATCCTGAGATGACCTCCCACACTATCAAGATTAATTAAAGGCAAGAGTGATTTAATTCTTGGATTGCTGTCAATTCTCAAATCACCATTTACAACCTGAATACCTTCCAGGCTGTCCAGAGACTCCAGGTTGATATTGCTTTTGATCTTCAGATACCCATCTATCTTTTTAATATTTGAAAATCCATTTAAATTTAAAATTTGCCCGGGTATTAATTCCTGGATCAGGATAGAAGCCTGAACAATCTCGCATCCCGGATTAAGAATTGGAAAGGAGTCAATTTGCGATTGATTGGTAAATACTGTAGTAGCCGGAGTGCAATATTGAGCTTTTGCGGATACAATACTGAAAAGAAAATAACACGTCACCAACAGACTTATGGCATGTGGTTTCATAAAATGAATAAATTGCTTATTAAATTTCATAACAATAATCAGTAAAATTTAAAAACAATAAAAACGGATGATTACAAATCATGCCCAAATCAGGCTTAGACGTGAAGTAAAAGTAAGTAATAAATATGATATTACATCAATATGGAATAGGCGTGATTTTATTATTTTTGTCGTATATGATTTCATTTTTCCAAACCCCTATTGAATTCCTGAAAGGCGTAGGCCCTCAAAGGGGTGCTTTACTTAACAAGGAATTAAATATTTTCAGGTACTCCGATCTGTTATACTACTTTCCGTTCAGGTATGTCGACCGAAGCAGATTTTATACGATTAGTGAAATTAACGACGATGCGGCATTCATTCAGGTGAGGGGTAAAATTACGAATGTTACCGTTGCAGGCCAGAAACGGGCACAAAGGCTGGTGGCAACACTTCGTGACGAAACAGGCTCCATGGAGCTGGTTTGGTTCAAAGGAATAAAATGGATCGCCAATAATCTGAAGCCAGGCACCGGGTATGTGGTTTTTGGCAAGCCATCGGAATTCAATGGCAAATTTAATTTTGTTCATCCCGACGTAGAGCCGGTGAACGAACAACCGGAAGCGATAAACATTCAGCTCCAACCGTTTTATTCAACTACCGAGAAATGTAAAAGCAAGGGGCTCGACAGTAAAGGGATATTACGGTTACAAAAAACACTTTTACAGCAACTGCCATTTCAGATTGCCGAAACCTTACCGGCTCCGTTAATAGCAACCCTTAAGCTGATGTCCGTCAGGGACGCATTGTTACAAATACATTTTCCTGCCGACCATGACTCACTTCGTAAGGCACAGTTCAGACTCAAGTTTGAGGAGTTTTTCTATATCCAGCTTCAGTTGCTGAAAATGAAACTGGTTAAAACCGAAAAATATAAAGGGCAGGAAATAACCACGATTGGTGAACGATTTAATAGATTCTACACTGAAAAACTGCCGTTTGAACTTACCGGGGCGCAAAAAAAAGTATTGAAGGAAATTCGCATTGATATGGGTAGCGGTAAACAGATGAACCGGCTGCTTCAGGGTGATGTAGGAAGCGGGAAGACGCTGGTGGCACTCATGAGCATGATTATGGTACTCGATAATGGTTACCAGGCCAGCTTGATGGCTCCTACTGAAATATTGGCTCAGCAACATTTTAACACTTTATCGGAATTTCTTGATGGCACAGGAATGACCATTGCCTTACTTACAGGATCAACCCGGAAAAAAGACCGGCAAGCCATACTTGACGACCTTGCCTCCGGAAAACTAAACTTTATTGTAGGTACTCACGCCTTGATTGAAGACAGGGTTCAGTTTCAAACACTGGGACTGGTAGTAATTGATGAACAGCATCGCTTTGGGGTTGAGCAACGAAGTAAGTTGTGGAGTAAGGACGATCATTGGCCGCATGTACTTGTTATGACGGCTACACCCATTCCCCGTACGTTGGCCATGACTCTGTACGGCGATTTGGATGTAAGTGTGATAGATGAATTGCCGCCGGGACGTAAACCAATCCGTACCGAACACCGGTATGAATCATCGAGATTACGATTGATTGGTTTTATGAAACAACAGATTGCGCTGGGAAGGCAAATTTATATTGTTTACCCGCTGATTAAGGAATCGGAAAAACTTGATTTGATGAACCTGCAATCGGGTTACGAAGCAATTTGCCGCGATTTCCCGTTGCCCGATTACAGGGTGAGTATTGTGCATGGAAGAATGAAAGCTGCCGACAAGGATCGGGAAATGCAATTGTTTGCTGCCGGGAAAACACATATTATGGTAGCCACCACCGTTATAGAAGTAGGGGTAAATGTCCCCAATGCCTCTGTAATTATTATTGAAAGTGCCGAACGCTTTGGATTATCGCAGTTACACCAGCTGCGTGGCAGGGTAGGCAGAGGTTCCGACCAATCATATTGTATTCTTATGACAGGCTATAAATTGTCGGCAGAAGCCCGGTTGCGCATGGAAACCATGGTACGAACGACCGATGGGTTTGAAATAGCCGAAGTTGATTTACGTTTACGCGGACCGGGTGATATAACCGGAACACAGCAATCGGGCGTAGTGGATTTAAAAATAGCAGATATAGTAAAGGATGGTGCCATCCTTGATTTGGCACGACAGGCTGCTGTTAATATATTAAAATCGGACCCCGCACTTTCGTTACCATATCATCACATCGCAGCCCGTGTACTTGAAAAAAAGATGAAAGGAAAATCAGATTGGAGCCGGGTATCATAATAATTGTGTCAAGATGAAATTCAGTCATCAAGTCATTGGGTCATTAGGGAAGCATGGGAGAACTCTTTTACTACGGTGTACTTTGGCTGTTCGAAAAGCTGGAATGAATTATAAATTTAAAATTTTGCATTTGATATTTGCAATCTTTCCCGGACCACTCAATTTTTCATCTTTAATTTTTCATCCTTAATTCTTTTCGTCATCCTCCACATGATGATGTGCTTTTTTCTAAGCATGGGTTTTTGTATTTTTGTTATGGCAATGTATTTATCTTCAAATGTTTAAAAGGCTAATAATCACTCTATTAATCGCGGCACCGCTTTCCGGCAATACACAGTCATATAATGCTGTTTCAATTTCTCTGTCAGAGGGGTTATCACAAAGTTCGGTATACGATATTATACAGGACCACAAAGGTTATACCTGGATGGCTACCCAGGATGGCCTTAATAAATTTGATGGCACCGGGTTTTATGTATACCGTGATGAGCCATTCGACACCAATTCGATTTCTTCCAATTACATAAATGACCTGCTGTGCGACTCAAAAGGCAGGATCTGGGTTGGAACGGCTAACCACGGATTAAATGTACTCCTTCCGGGAAGAGAGAGTTTTTTACGTTTCAGCGACGATGGTGAGACCGGGTCACTGGAGAGTAATTTAATAACAGAAATATATGAGGATCCCGCAGGAAATATCTGGATTGGTACGGGAAGCGGTTTATACCGTGTAAAAGTTGAAAATAGCCGGTTAAAAGACAATTACCGTTTCGAAAAGATTAACTTGCTCGCTGCTCACGGTGATACTTCCTATGCACAGCATGTTAATGTTATCATGGCCGACAGGAACAAACAGCTATGGGTTGGCACATACGCCGGGTTATATAAGATTAATAACCTTAACGGTTACATCTCCGGGAATGAGATTTCCTATTTTAACACGCAGAACAGTACACTTGCCAATCAAGCAGTTCTTGCCATGACAACCGATAAATATGGAAGAATTTGGATTGGAGGCAGGAATGGAATCGATGTAATGAATTCAACCGGTGAAAAGCTTTTCAATATGTCGGTAGGAAGCCCTAATGCTTCCGGTATGAAAAGTGATCATATTACTTCATTGTTGCAGGCTTCGGATGGTAAAATATGGATTGGATATTTCGATCACGGGCTCCAGGTTGCTCAAACGGATGGCTCTGACAAATCACGGTTCATTTATAATCTTCCCTATTCGGGACTTGAATATGGTGTGCTCGAAAAAGGTTATGTACTTTCATTGTGTGAGGATAAAATAACCCCCGGAATAGTTTGGGCGGGATTTAATGCAGGAGGAGTTATACGAATGGTTCCGGTAATAAAAAAGTTTCATACCAACCATCTTTTCAATGCGCCTGTTAAAACATCCTTCGTCGTGAACTTACTTAAGGACTCCGATTCCACAGTATGGATTGGCACTTCGCATGGTTTGTTGTACCACGACCGTAAGAAAAATACTTACCGGTTGTTCAAACCCTCCGAAATCAGCGGTAATCCGAAAATGGAAGATTATATTACCGGTTTAGTATCGGTTGGCCGAAATGAGATATATTTTGGTTCGGGAATTTATTTGTATGTGCTCAGTAAAAGCGGAGATAAATTTAAGGTTAATCAGTATAAAGTGCCCGGTAACCACGATGGAATGAACAACCGGCTAAGGGCCCTGGTAACGGATAAATACAACAATATTTATCTTGTTCAGCGATTTGGAATTTACAGGTTCATTCCCTCCTCTGCTTCATTTATGCCTGTGATTAGTGTTTCTGACCAGCAATTGCTTGGTGACAGAGGATTTTTTATTGGCTCCTATTTCGTGGATAACCAGGGAAACCATTGGAGAGGTTCCACAGGCGGTTTGGATGTTTACCCGGCTGTTTCAGGACAAGAATTCCCCGACTTCAGTAAATCGGTATCATACAGGCACAATCCAAAGGACACATCCAGCCTGCGAAATCAACACATTCTTTGTTTTGCCCAGGACAGAAACAATAATGTTTGGTTAGGAACCATGAATGGACTTACACGCGTTGTTGAAAATAACGGCAAACGAAGTTTTATAAACTACTCTACCCGCGACGGACTTAATAATAATGTAGTGTATGCCATATTACCTGATCACAAAACAGGCCATTTGTGGTTAAGTACCAATAATGGATTGACGGAATTTAACGCCGATGGTTATGCAGTTGCCACATACGATATAAGGGATGGGTTACAAAGCAATGAATTTAACAGCTATGCGTCCTTTTTGTCGGGTGATGGCGAAATGTTTTTTGGAGGTATCGATGGGTATACATCATTTTATCCGGAACAAATTGTGCGTGACACAACTTTGCCGCTAATCAATATTTCCAACATGGTATTGAATGGCAATAAAATTGTAAACTTATCAGGACTTGAAAGTGCCAGAGAGATTGACTTGAAATACAGGGATAATTCTTTTACCATAAACTTCGCAGGCTTGCATTATGCCGATCCGCATAAGAACAGATATGCATATATGCTCGAAGGGTTTCAAACCGATTGGACCGATGCCGGAACATCAAGAAGTGTTAACTTTTCACAATTGCCTCCCGGCCGTTACACTTTCCGTGTAAAAGCCGCCAATAGCGATAATATGTTTAATGAAGCCGGGGCAATGTTTGTGATAAACATTAAACCTCCATTTTACAAGACCATCTGGTTTTACCTTTTACTTGCGTTTACCATTGCCGGAATCATTTATGGCCTGTTCAAGTACAGGCTCAGCATGAAAATGGAACAGGTGAAGGAAGTTGAGAAAATCCGAAAGGCCACAGCAGCCGATTTTCATGATGAACTGGGTCATAAGCTTACTGTCATTTCCTGGTTCGCCGAAATATTAAAAAAGAAAATCGGACCCGATCAAAGCGAACTCCGCCCTCATCTGGATAAAATCATTGAAGCATCCGGTAATCTTTATCACACGATGAAGGATATGCTGTGGGCCATGGATCCTGAGAAGGATTCGGTATATGATTTATACAACCAGATTCGTGAATTTGGAAGGGAGTTGTTCGATAGTACCGGCATTGAGTTTGAAGCCGGAGATGTACCTGGTCAGTTGAAAGACAACATCATTTCACCTTCCAGCAAACGTCATATATTACTTATTTTTAAAGAAGTAATGCATAACAGCTTAAAACATGCCCATGGTACTGCAACTTCACTCGACCTGGTTTCAAACGGCGACATTGTGAAGTTTCGCTTTCGCGATAACGGAGTTGGATTTAAATTGAACGGACAGGGAGTTGGAAGAGGTTTGGAGAATGTGAAACGCCGTGCAAATTATATTAACGCTGCTATACGGATACATTCCGAAGAACAGGGAACGGTTGCTGAGCTGGATGTACCTGTTGATCACAAAGGCAGAATCATGGCCAGTTAACTGTTTAGCGATTAATTAGAATTATTTTAAAATTTATAATGATGATAAAAGTAGCCCTGGTTGATGATAACCACGATTTAAGAGACGGATTACAAATAGTAATGAAGGAGCATCATGACGAATTTGAATGTATCGGTTCATTTTCGGATGCAGAGTCGGCAGCCAGGAAAATTCCGGATATCAAACCCGATGTAGTTTTGATGGATATTAACCTTCCGGGGATGAGTGGAATTGAATGTTTAAAACAAATCAAAGCGAAATTGCCCGATCTGGATGTGATCATGCTTACGGTATTTGCTGATGATGAAACTGTTTTCGATTCGCTGTGTGCTGGTGCATGTGGGTATATCACCAAAAATGCGTCGCCTGAGAAAATTCTGGATGCCATACGTGAGGTGCGCGACGGCGGGGCACCTATGAGTGGCCGGATTGCACGCATGGTGGTTTCATCATTCATTGCTCCATCCGACCCATCGGCCCAGCTAACCGACCGCGAGAAAGAGGTACTCGACCAGTTGTGTAAAGGGAAAAGTTATAAGATGGTTGCGGATGCTTTAGGAATTACTCACGATACAGTAAGGCATCACATAAAAAATATTTATAAAAAACTTGAAGTGCATTCGGTTTCAGAAGCTATTTTGAAAACCATGAAGAAAAAAATTCTTTAGTGCTGAACAGTAACTGGTTCATACTATAATGAATATTATCCCCGATCCGGATTGACCGCAATACTATTTTGAAAGTTTAACGAAGTAATAGCCGTTATTTTAAAAGCGGTATCAGTTTATGGCCTCATTGATGTCGGGAAGCCTTCCAAATCTTTTTAAGGTATTCAGGTGCGACTGAAACGCATTCATGAATGTTTTGTTTTCAAGATAAGGTATTCCAAACTCCTTTGCGGTTTGCTTTACAATCGGCGCTATGGCAGGATAGTGAACATGGCAAATTCTGGGGAACAAATGGTGCTCAACCTGGTAATTAAGTCCGCCCAGATACCAGGTAAGGACAGGATTACCCATAGAAAAATTCACAGTAGTGTTCATCTGATGAATAGCCCATGCATTTTTGATATTTCCGTGTTCATCCGGTAACGGATGAGCGGTGCCTTCAACGGTATGTGCCATTTGAAAAATTACTGTCAGTACAATGCCGGCGATAAAATGCATGATCAGGAATCCGGTGATTACTTTCCAGAAGGCAATTCCCAGAATCAATGGCAGTCCTAAAATAAACAGAAAATAAACTACCTTATCGATAATCATCCTGGTAATTAAAATATAATTTTCACGACGGGTTGAAGGGTTTACGCCATTCCGTGTATATTTAACAAACTGGATAAAATCTTTTAATAACGCCCAGTATAAAGTAAGAATTCCGTAAAAAAGGAAAGCATATATATACTGGAGTTTTTGAAAACTTTTAACCCTTGTATGTGGGTTGAAGCGCATCACCAGCTTATCGTCGATATCATCATCAATATGTGCGATATTGGTATAAGTATGATGCAGAATATTATGCTGAAGCTTCCAGTTAAATACCGAACCTCCAACGAGGTTCAGCGTGTGCCCCATGATGTAATTGATGTTCTTGTTTTTTGAATAGGCGTTATGATTTGCATCATGCATGATTGACATCCCGATTCCGGCCAGGCCCAGACCCATGATGAACCATAATATCGACATTATTGCGAAAGAGGGTTGAACTGCGGTAATCAGTATAAAAGGAACAAAGTACATTAACAGCAATACAACCGATTTAACAACCATGGTGGTATTGGCATTCTTTGAAATATTGTGATTGGCAAAGTATTCGTCAACACGTTGTTTAAGGGTTGCAAAGAACATCGATTTTTCGTTATCAGTAAATTTAACCGAGCCTTTGGCATTGATTTGGGTCATGGAGGATATGCTTATTTTACTGCCAAGATACAACAATAACCTTACCGAACATTTATTTCGGCAAAAAAGCTTTGTTAAACGTTTATAATGACCTTGTTAACCCAAATCCGGCGCCAGATAAAATTTTTATCCGGAAAATGTAAAAATTATTTGGTTTTTGTTATTTCTTCGTTTACGTTTGTGATGGTCATTTTTTTGAAAGTGTTTTTAAACCGTTACGGTAAATTGTATTTTAAGGTGAAGTTTTGCAGTTAAACCGGAGCATAATCAGGGAAAGGAGGTAAGAGTTCAGTCATTAAAATTTAAATCCGGTATCGGTAATTGAAAACCGGTTGAACAGCCCAACGCTGGCTTGATTAGCGAAAATTTTAATTTTTCACTTAAAACTTTTTAACATGAAATTTTCTTTTAAAAAATTCTTACTTGTAACATTCATTCTCATTGAATGCACTACCCTGGCGGTTTTTTCGTCGGTTGAATCATGTACACCTCCCGTCACAGAGGGGATCTTTTTGAGGCCTCGGGTCACTATCACGTTTACCATAGCACGCCGGCGCGACTGCGAAGGTTTTGGTATATGTGATTGGCAAATTGAGATAACTATGTTAAGGGCAAATTCGTGTACTGCAACGCTTACAACTGACGATACCAACCGTAACAACCTGGTATTGGAAATTGATAAAAGTAAAGGGGTGCTTCCTGAAACGTACTCCAGATATTTTCAGTCTGGTACATTTCTTATGGAAGACGAATCACCTGTGCCGGCTGAAATATTGAAACAGCTCGGTATACCCGGACCCCGTACGTTACTCGCAGGCAAGCATAAAACTACCGAGAAGAATGGGATAATTTATGTTAGCATACCAACAAGGTAATATTATTTAATCTGGGTGCTGCGACTTAGTCGCGGCACCCTTAATTGAAATTATAATGAAATATCTGATTCTGGTTTGTGTCATCCTCTTGTCAGGTTGCCGGCCCGCTATTAAACTTATGTATGGATTTAAGAAACCCTACTTTGAAACTCCCGGTAATATCGAGAAATTTAAAGGAGATATGTTTGGTGATTCTGTTCCGTATTTTATCCTTAAATACGAATCCTTTGTACAAAATGAAATCTTAAGAATACCGGAGGTTTTTGTTTTTGACAGATATGGAAACTATATTCCCTATCGTGACAGCCTTAAGCCGAATTGCAACGGGCCTGCTGAACAGTTCATGGAACAACTGGATTCAAACAGGGTGTATCATGTAGGCAACGACTTTACCCTGGATAGTTTCATTGGTCAGCTTGAACAACCGGGTTGCTCCGGTGAAGCCCTTTTCAAAGATAACGGTGCTTATTTTAAAATTTTTATGACGTGGATGAACCAGTCGGGAAAGCAAATCTATCGTGAAAAAAGCCGCCAGTGGCTGAGAAAGCTCAAAGAAAACAAACAGATTACTTATCAGTTACATATGATTAATTGTGATTTTCAAATGTGTTGGCCCGACAAACAAAAAGATGTTTTTGGAATAAAATATTAATACCGGATCAAACTTTAATGTTTGCTTTTTACAATAATTTTGAAATACCCCTTTTGTATAGTTTTTATTGTCATCCCCATATTTTGCTTTGCGGAATCATCAGGAAGTTCTTCCGATTCAATTTCAAATATTGAATCGAGGTTCAGAGCTGCTATGACATTTTCGTTTCTTAACTCCCTAAATTGGAACCTGGAAAGCAGATCTCAGTATTCTCTGGCATACGATTTCGCATATGAACTTAACTATAAAAAAGGTTCACTAACACAAAAACTGAACCTTAAAAACGAACTTGGATTTACTTACTACCCCGACTCGGTATGGCAAAAGCATGCCGACCGACTTACAGTATTTTACATTTTTAAATCCGGGACGCAGCCGGTGAGTAATTCAGGTTCGGTATTGTTTGAAACCGTTTTATGGAATAATTACTCTTATAAAACCGATCTCCTTACCGGTATGCAAACTAAAATACGTAACGAAGCAATACTAAATCCATCCACTTTTGAAGTAGGTTTAGGAGCCGCCTTTTTACCTGTGCCGAACTCATTAATTAATGTTTCACTCGCCACTGCCAGGTTACGGTTGTTGCCCGGATTTTTTACCGGCGGAGCCCAACAAGGAATCCAACTTTTATCGGACGATTCATGGTTTTTAATTTTTGATTATGGGTTTTCACTCCAGATGACTATGACATGGAAGTATCAGGATTGGCTGGAATTGTCGGGTAACGGAAAGTTGTTTAT
>CAZPKJ010000009.1:0-13775 GCA_964587075.1 uncultured Flavobacteriaceae bacterium
CTCGTTCAGTAAAAAGAAGGTGGTAACACCAAGGTACTTTTAACAAGTGATAAAAATTATAAGTTGATTGTGAAAAACAAAGTCATTTTTCACATTGCATAAAAATTATACAAAAGTAACCGCGGGGCCACCAACCTCCGCACCGGATTCAAGATACAAAGAAAAATTATCTGCGAGCCGTTAAGTGAATATAAGTGTTTAAATGGAATCGGCAAAACGAATCAGCGGAAGGTGCTTTCTGGAATTCAGCTTCGGTTTTGTATAAAAAAAAGACCCGGCAAAAAACTTACCGGGTCTTTTTTAATTGAATTAAAGAATTACATCATGCCGTCCATTCCACCCATTCCGGCTGGCATAGCGGGAGCTTTTTCCTCCTTTACATCAGCAAGTACACACTCAGTAGTAAGTAACATTCCGGCAATTGAAGCGGCGTTCTCTAAAGCTACACGTGTTACTTTGGTAGGATCAATCACTCCGGCAGCATACAATTTCTCATATGTTTCGGTACGTGCATTGTAACCATAGTCATCCTTGCCTTCACGAACTTTTTGAATGATGATAGATCCTTCACCACCGGCATTGGCTACAATCTGGCGCAAGGGCTCTTCGAGTGCACGGCGAATGATGGCAATACCGGTATTTTCATCTTCATTGAGGCCGGTCAGCTTATCGAGAGCGGTGATTGCTCTGATATAAGCAACTCCTCCACCCGGAACAATTCCTTCTTCCACTGCTGCACGAGTTGCATGTAATGCATCGTCTACACGGTCTTTCTTTTCTTTCATCTCCACTTCAGTGGCGGCTCCAACATACAACACGGCAACACCTCCGGCAAGTTTGGCAAGACGCTCCTGCAACTTCTCCTTATCGTAATCGGAAGTAGTTGTTTCAATCTGAGCCTTGATTTGATTTACCCTTGCGGTGATATCCGATTTTTTTCCGGATCCGCCAACAATAGTTGTGTTGTCCTTATCGATGCTGATTTTTTCGGCTTTACCAAGTTTTGAAAGATCTGCATCTTCAAGTTTGAATCCAAGCTCTTCCGAAATCACAGTACCATTGGTTAAAATGGCGATATCTTCCATCATTGCCTTCCTGCGATCGCCAAATCCAGGAGCCTTTACAGCAGCTATTTTCAGTGAACCACGAATTTTATTTACAACCAATGTAGCCAGGGCTTCTCCATCAACATCTTCGGCTATAATTAAAAGCGGCTTGCCCGATTGAACAACTTTCTCCAACACCGGAAGAAGTTCCTTCATGTTAGAAACTTTCTTATCATAAAGCAGGATATAAGGGTTTTCAAGAACCGCTTCCATCTTATCGGCATTGGTTACAAAATAAGGAGAAATATATCCTCTGTCGAACTGCATTCCCTCAACAACTTCAACAGTTGTTTCGGTGCCCTTTGCTTCTTCAACAGTGATCACTCCCTCTTTTTTTACTTTCTCCATTGCCTGGGCAATCAACTTACCGATTTCCTGATCGCTGTTTGCTGAAATGGTAGCCACCTGTTCTATCTTTTTATTGTCGTCACCAACTGACTTGCTCTGCTTTTTAAGCGCGGCAACCACTGCTGTTACGGCTTTGTCAATGCCACGCTTGAGGTCCATTGGGTTGGCACCGGCAGCTACGTTTTTTAAGCCTGCTGTTACAATGGCTTGTGCTAAAACGGTTGCGGTAGTGGTTCCGTCACCTGCAACATCCGCAGTTTTAGATGCCACTTCTTTCAGCATCTGGGCTCCCATGTTTTCAACGGGATTTTTTAACTCAATTTCCTTTGCAACGGTAACACCATCCTTGGTTATTGATGGGGCACCATATTTTTTATCTATAATAACATTGCGTCCTTTTGGACCTAATGTAACTTTTACTGCATTTGCCAATGCATCAACACCGCGCTTTAATGCATCGCGGGCTTCCAGGTTAAAAGTGATATCTTTTGCCATTTTCTTAAATAGTATTTAGTGGGTTAGTTAATTAATTAGTTCTGAATAGGAATAAAATTTAAACAACAGCGAAAATGTCGGATTCACGCATGATAAGATACTCTTTACCGTTGTGGGTGATTTCGGTACCTGAATATTTACCATAAAGTACTTTGTCGCCAACCTTTACAGTTAACGGCTCATCTTTTTTTCCGGAACCTACAGCTACTACCAGTCCTTGCTGTGGTTTCTCTTTTGCGGTATCAGGAATAATGATACCACTTTTGGTTTTTTCTTCGGCAGCGGCAACCTGTACAATTACCCTGTCGGCTAAAGGTTTAATGTTTATTTTGCTCATAGTTATTAAGGATTTAAATGATTTGTTAAAATAATTAATCGGTTTACCCACCCAATCACTTTCTGTGCCAGCCGGTTTTTTCTGACACTTTAGCAGTTTTATTTTCCTGGTTAAAAAAAATGTCACAGCGTATTGTCAAACTGACAGGCTGTGACATCTTTTAAGTCTTAAAACAGGGTGGTTATTCGGCCGGAGCTGATTCGGCAGGTGCCTGTTCAGCAGGTTGCTCTTCAGGGTTAGCAGGTAAAGGAGGAAGTTGCTGTCCGGTTGGCAAAGCAGCATTGTCAATTTGTTCCTGAATAGCCGACGCTGCTTGTGTTTCAACATTATTCTTGGGCTGCATCATTGTTCCTGTTATACTGAATACCATCAAAGCAATTGCCATTCCCCAGGTGAGTTTTTCGAGAACATCTGTTGTACGGCGGACTCCCATAACCTGATTGGATGAACTAAATCCTGCTGCCAGTCCGCCACCCTTTGAATTTTGAACCAATACTACCAGGGCAAGCAACAGGCAAATGATGATAAGAAATACGGTGATTACGGTATACATTTTTTAACGTTTTAAATTTTCCAGAATCCGGATAGTTGACATCATGCTTCACCCGGCTGCTGGTTTTCCAGTTCTTTTATAAGGGCTGCAAAGTAACTACTTTTTTCCGGTTTTTTCAAGCTTAATCTTTGATAGGTATCAATGGCCTTCCGGGTATTTCCCTGTTGTGCATATATACGGGCCAGGGTCTCCGAAATCAATTCCTCATGGTCGATGGCACTCTTGCGGGCCATATTACCCGGCGAATAAAACTCGCTCCGGGCACTTCCTATCCGGGGTTCCGATTTAATAAATGAGTCAATTATTTGATCCTTACCCGATTGCGACCAATCGTGGGCAGAGGAGGGGTCGTTTTCAAGTTTGCTGATATCGTATAACCCCGGTGCGTCAAGGGTACCAAGAACCGGGATACTCTTAATTTTTAACCATTCCGAATAGCTGTGCACTTCCGGCGCAGTCACTTTGGCAGGAGTTGCGAGCCTTACAGGCTGTTCTTCAATATCTTCCGACTCTTCAAATGGATGTTCAGGTATCTCCTTATCAAGACCGGCGCCGGGATTGCCGGTCGCTGTAGTCGTTATTTCTCCTGTAACCTGCTCACTTACTTCCTCTTTGACTTCTGCCTCATCGATTCTTTCAACAGCTGGATTTTCAGGCGCCGGAGTGGATGATTCGGTTATTTCTTTGTCATAATTATCGGAACTTTCAGATCCGTTATCGTCCTGCGAACGTTGTTCGAGTTCTTTTAATCGTTGTTCCAGGATATCGCGCGGATCAGGCTTGTTTGCTTCTGCGATGGGTTCGACTGGCAGGGGAGGAGTAGCGGCGGAGTTTTCAGGTGTTGGTAAATCCTCTTTGATAAATTCTTCTTTTGATTTATCAACATCCGTTGCCGGGATAATTTCGGGTTCGGTTGTTACGGCAACCATTGGCGTTTTATTCAAATCATCCGAAACTAAAATATTGTCACCCGAAGGCTCCTCATGATGAACTACTTCGCCCGGCGTTGCTTTAATTAACTGAAAAAGTCTGGAGCGGTTTGGAGAATAAGCAGCCGCTTTGCGCAGATAACTTTCGTAGCGGATATTCTGATGACCGTGATATTGCTTGGCAAGTAACAAATGAGCGTTTTGAAAATATGGAAACCTTTCAGTGATATCCTCCAGTTCGGAAACCAAATTTAAGTTGATAGTGCCCGGCGATTGTAACAGAGTATGAAATTGCTCTTTGGTCATTTTACCAGTTTATTACGGCCTTGTTAAATATATCGTCCACAAGCTGATTGCAAATATCCGATATTAATTGACTTTCTACCGAAGCGAGGTTCTTTTGGCTGTCGTAGTCGGCAAACCGGCTGAAAGAACTCTCAAAGTTTTGCTTCTCATCACGCGTGTTAGTGAACTTAACCATGACGGTAATCGATAACCGGTTTAACGCCGCCTGTTCATTTCCCTGTATAGCGGTTGGTTGTGAGTTGTAGTCGGTAATAAATCCTTCAAAGCGTAAATCGCCATTGCCGGTCACCTGGCTCAGGTTGGTTTGTGATACAAATTTATCTTTTAGTTTTTCGGTAAACACCTGGCTTAATGAGGGCTGTACGAGTGAGGCCCGGTTGCTGAAGTAATCAATGGAAACAGTCTTTATCTCGGGCGAAATGGAAGCGCCGGTAAAAGAATACACCTTACATCCGGCAATAATGCTTGCGCAGATGAGTATCGCGAATAAATTTCGTATATACAATAACGTTATCACAATTCGTATTCCTTAATTTTCCGGTATAAAGTTCTTTCAGAAATTCCCAGTTCCTTTGCGGCAACTTTTCGCTTGCCACGGTGCTTTTCGAGGGCAAGTTTAATAATCTCTTTTTCCTTTTCTTCCAGCGAAAGCGATTCCTCTTCAACTTCTTCATGTTTTTGTACGCGGTTGCCGGGTGTTGCGGGCTGAATGGATATACCGGGCTGGCTCACCGTTACGCCTGAATTCACTTCCTGGTAGAGCCTGTCAATCATTTGCGCGTTATCTTCGGCAAATGAACGTGAAACCTCACCGGAAGCAATAAGTTCAAGAACCAGTTTTTTCATATCAACTATGTCTTTTTTCATATCAAAAAGTACTTTGTAAAGTATTTCCCGTTCCGATATTCCCTCCGTTTTATGCTCATCTTTTATTAACACCGGTAACCTGCTCGCATGTTCCTGAGGAAGATATTTGATCAGGGTTTCGCCCGTTATTTCCTTTTCTTTCTCCAGGATTGAAAGTTGTTCGGTAACATTTTTCAGTTGCCTGACATTTCCCGGCCAACGGTACTCCTCAAGCAAATTAACCGCTTCGGGAAGCAATGTAACCGCAGGCATCCGGTATCTTTCGGCAAAATCGCCTGCAAATTTCCGGAACAATAAGTAAATATCCTCTTTTCGCTGGCGCAAAGGGGGAACCTGAATAGGAACCGTATTGAGACGATAATACAAATCTTCACGGAATTTTCCGTTTCGTATTGCCTCGGGTATATCCACATTGGTAGCTGTAACAACACGAACATCTGTTTTAAGCACTTTACTTGACCCGACTTTTATGAATTCGCCGCTCTCCAAAACTCTTAATAACCGGACCTGTGTAAGTAAGGGCAGTTCGGCTACCTCATCCAAAAAAATAGTTCCCCCCTTAACAACTTCAAAATATCCTTTACGTGCTTCATGGGCACCGGTAAACGCCCCTTTTTCATGACCAAATAATTCCGAATCGATAGTTCCTTCAGGGATGGCTCCGCAGTTTACCGCTATATAAGGGCCATGCTTGCGCGAACTCAACTGATGAATGATTTGCGGGAACACTTCTTTTCCTGTGCCGCTTTCACCGGTAATTAAAACCGTAATATCGGTTGGGGCTACCTGCCTGGCTGTATCAATGGCATGATCCAGCAGCGGGGAATTCCCGATAATACCAAAACGCTGTTTTATATCCTGTATCTTCATGCAGTCGGTTCAGTAATGATTGTTTGATGAATCAATTTGATTTGCACCGGGCCTTTTTGCATGGCCGATCAGTGTGGCCACCGTACATTTATCGACATAAACATCCACATATTCACCCTTTTTGAAATCCTGTTTTGGAAATACCACAACAGTATTTTCTGAATTACGTCCCATAAAAAAATCTTCCGACTTTTTAGAAGTACCTTCAATAAGCACTTTGTGAACTTTGTTAATCATTTCGGATGTACGCTTTCGCGATAATTCCTGCTGCAGGGCAACTACCTCAGCCAATCTGCGCGATTTTTCATGCTCGGGCACATCATCTTTATACTGCCTTTCGGCCAGGGTTTTTGGCCGCTCCGAATATTTGAACATATAAGCAAAGTGAAATCCCGACCATTGCATAAGCGATAGTGTTTCCTGGTGGTCGGATTCAGTTTCACCACAAAATCCTGTAATAATATCGGTCGACAAACCGCAACCCGGAATAATTCTTCGGATGGCTTCAATACGTTCCATATACATTTCCCGTGTATATCCCCGGTTCATCCTTTCCAGAACAGTACTGCTTCCCGATTGCA
Organism: uncultured Flavobacteriaceae bacterium; assembly: GCA_964587075.1. Lineage (GTDB taxonomy): Bacteria > Bacteroidota > Bacteroidia > AKYH767-A > OLB10 > CAZPKJ01. The sequence goes on from CAZPKJ010000009.1 coordinate 6,393, forward strand.
CCGGCAAGTGAATATAATTACATATATTTTCATTGGCAGCAATCACATGAAGCACATCATCGGTCATGTCGCGGGGATTAGATGTTGAAAAGCGAACCCGCAGATCGGGTGAAACTTTGGCTACCTTTTCAAGCAGCTGCGCAAACGACACTGAATTTTTTTGTTGTGGCCCGGTAAGAATATCCTTTTTAAGTCCGCCACCAGCCCATATGTAAGAATCAACATTCTGGCCCAATAAAGTTACTTCACGGTAACCCTGGGCTAATAACTGCTCAACTTCACGTATAACAGATTCAGGGTCACGGCTCCTCTCGCGACCACGGGTAAACGGAACAACACAAAATGAACACATATTATCGCAACCCCGGGTTATTGAAACAAAGGCACTAACACCATTGCCTGCCAGCCTGACGGGACTAATATCACCATAGGTTTCTTCTCGTGAAAGCAACACATTTACAGCCTTTTGACCTCCGTCAACCGTTTCAATGAGTCCGGGTAAATCACGGTAAGCATCGGGGCCGGCAACCAGGTCAATCAGCTTTTCTTCTTCAAGTAAATCCGACTTTAAACGCTCTGCCATACATCCCAGCATACCTATTATAAGTGAGGGGTTCTTCAGCTTTCGTTTCTTAAACTCGGTTAAACGCTGGCGTACCCGTTGTTCGGCGTTTTCACGGATGGCACAGGTGTTGAGTAAAATCACATCAGCTTGATTCTCATCGGCAGTAGTTGTATAACCGGCCTTTGTTAAAATGGAAGCAACAATTTCGCTGTCAGAAAAATTCATGGCACAGCCATAACTTTCCAGATATAACTTACGTCCATTTGAAGTAAACGGGTTATCAATTACCGTTGCTTCGCCCTGTTTATTCTCATCAATTACTTTGTTCTCCATTTGAATCCAGCCAGTCATTTAAAGTTTTGGGGTCACAAAATTAGGGAATTTCAGCCCATCTGACAAATTGTCACTTGAATAAATCATTTGGATGATTAAAATTTTAATTGTTTACTTTGCCCGCCGTTTTGGATATTCCGTCAAAACGGTTTAATTTTTAATATGCTTATTTAATATGGCCGAAAACATTGTTATTGTTGAGTCTCCTGCAAAGGCAAAAACCATTGAGGGTTTTTTGGGAAAAGATTTTATTGTGAAGTCAAGTTATGGTCATATCAGGGATCTGGCAAAGAATGATAAAGCCATTGATATTGAAAACGACTTTGCCCCAACCTACGAAGTGAGTGAAGATAAGAAAGCTGTGATTGCGGAACTTACCCGGCTAACTTCTAAAGCAAAAGTTGTTTGGCTTGCCACGGATGAGGACCGCGAAGGGGAAGCTATTTCATGGCATTTGTTTGAATCACTGAATCTAACCCCATCAAAAACACGAAGGATTGTGTTTCATGAAATTACCAAAAACGCTATCCTCGAAGCCATTAAGAATCCCCGTTCAATTGATAAGAACCTGGTGGATGCGCAACAGGCCCGGCGAATCCTCGACAGGCTGGTAGGTTTTGAGCTGTCACCAATTTTATGGAAAAAGATCAAGCCATCTCTTTCGGCAGGTCGTGTACAGTCGGTGGCTGTACGGTTGATTGTTGAACGTGAACGCGAAATTGAAGCTCATAAAACCGCCTCATCATATAAGGTAACAGCCCTTTTTACAGTTAAAGACGACAAAGGCGGATCATCCATTCTCAAGGCGGATCATCCAACACGTTTTAAAACCAAGGCTGAAGCCGAGGCTTATCTCAAGTCGTGTGTCGGGGCTTCGTTTTCAATAAGCGACCTCGAAACTAAACCGGGAAAGAAGTCCCCATCGGCACCCTTTACCACCTCAACACTTCAACAGGAAGCCAGCCGTAAACTTGGATTTTCAGTGGCGCAAACCATGGTGGTAGCTCAAAAACTGTATGAATCAGGACGTATAACATATATGCGAACCGATTCGGTAAATTTATCCGAAACAGCACTCGAAGCCGCTAAAAGAGAAATTAAAAAACAGTACGGCGCCGAATACTCCAATCCTAAACAGTACAAAACCAAATCAGCATCCGCGCAGGAGGCCCATGAAGCTATCCGGCCAACATACTTTGAACATTCGTCGGTAGATGGCGATAATAATGAACGCAGGCTTTACGATTTAATCTGGAAAAGAGCCATCTCATCGCAAATGAGCGACGCCAAACTTGAAAAAACTATTGTTTCGGTTAAAGCAACTACCAATAAAGATATATTAACCGCCACCGGTGAAGTAATCAAGTTTGACGGATTTCTCAAAGTATATATGGAATCGTCCGACGAAGAATCGGAAGAAACTACCGAAGGACTGCTGCCGCCACTCAAGGTTGGTCAAATTCTGCAGTTGAATGAAATTATCGCAGCAGAGAAATTCACTTATCCTCCCGCAAGGTATACCGAAGCGAGCCTGGTAAAAAAGCTGGAAGAACTGGGTATTGGCCGCCCGTCAACGTACGCGCCAACCATTTCAACTATTCAAAAAAGGGGGTATGTGGTAAAGGAAGACCGAGGGGGACGTGAACGGAAACTGAATATCGTAACCCTTAAAAACGATAAAATAGCTTCGTCACAAAAAACTGAAATTACCGGAGCCGAAAAGTCTAAAATGTTTCCTACCGATATTGGAACTGTTGTAAACGATTTCCTGGTGGATAATTTTAAGGATATACTCGATTACAACTTCACTGCCTATGTGGAAAAGGAGTTCGATGATATTGCCGAAGGAAAACTTCAGTGGAATGATATGATCAGGGAATTTTATGACCCGTTTCACAAGTCGGTTGAATACACCGAGAAAAATTCAGAACGTGCCACCGGCGAAAGAATATTGGGGAAAGATCCCGCGAGTGGGAAAACCATATCGGCCCGTATTGGCAGGTTTGGTCCGCTGGTGCAGATGAAGGCCGGTGATGATGATGAAAATCCGAAGTTCGCTAAAATCCGGTCCGATCAGCGGCTTGAAACCATTACCCTTGAACAGGCACTCGATTTATTTAAGATGCCCCGAAACCTCGGTGAATATGAGGGAGAGGAGGTGGCTATCGGCATCGGCAGATTCGGTCCATATATCAGGCATAACAGCATATTCATTTCAATACCCAAAACCGATGACCCTTATATTATTGAAATCGACCGGGCCATTGAACTGATTGAGGCAAAACGTGTGGCTGAAAAAGAAAAAACCATTAAAGTGTTTGATGAGGATCCTGAAATAAAAGTGCTTAAAGGCAGATGGGGCCCGTATATTTCTTTCGGCAGGAAAAACATTAAAATTCCTAAAGAAAAGGACCCGGCCCGTTTAACTTATGAAGAAGTGCTGGAACTTGATAAACTTACTGTTGGAACATCAAAAGGCACTAAAGGCCGCTTTTCGCGAAATGCTGCCGCTACTGCACAAGCTGGTAAATCGTCCAAAGGGATTCCTGCGGCTAAGTCGGAAACGGCTTCAGCAGCCAGGCTGAGTGGCAAATCGGTTTCTGAAAAAACCAGGACAGGAAAAACCGCTGCTAAATCATCCGCTAAAACCGATAAAAGCAAATCAGCAGCTAATAAAGCGCCTGTCAAAAAAAGCACATCAAAATCAACCGCGAAAAAAAGGAGCGCAAAAAAAGTTACAACCAGGAAAACAGCTGTGAAAAAGACAACCGGCAAAAAGGCTTCGGTAAAGAAAACAACGGTAAAGAAATCAGCTGCAAAAAAATCTGCATCCGTAAAAACCACTTCCCGAAAAGGTTCTCCTGCAAAAAAAACGGTGAAGAAAAGTACTGCACGAAAGCCGGTAAGAAAAACAACCAGAAAAAAATAATCCATATCCATGCTGGAAGCTGAATTCTTCAGTCCGCCCGGTGAGCAGGCTCAAAGTCTCATCCGTTCAGGATCGGCCGATTCGCTGGCATCGGTAACTACAGCTTTTTCCTCTAAAAACGGATTTCCCGATACCGATGGTGCCCATTTTGCATTAATTGGTGTTCCTGAATTCCGGGGCGCCGACCATCATGAAAATTATAAAAGCGGATGCGATTCTGTCCGTGAAAAGCTTTATCAGCTAAAAAAGCACAACCGTCCGGTATCCATAGTAGATCTTGGAAATATTGCCGCCGGAAACACTATTGAGGATACCTACTTTGCCCTTACCGGTTCGGTACAGGAGTTGCTTCGGAAGCAAATAATACCAATCATTTTAGGCGGATCGCAGGATCTTACCGTTGCTCAGTTCAATGCTTATCAGCAATTCAACAAACTGGTAAATATTACCGGAATCGATTCGCGTTTCGATTTGGGTATGCCCGACGACCACTTTGGAAGTACCACATGGTTGGGGAAAATTATCATGCAGCAGCCAAATTATCTGTTTAACTTCAGTAATATCGGTTACCAGACCTACTTTGTTGGTTCCGGGGCGGTGCAGCTGATGAGTAATTTGTATTTCGATGCCTACCGGGTAGGTGAGGTCCGGACTGATATCAGTGAGTCGGAGCCGGTGATTCGAAATGCCAACCTCGTTACTTTCGATATGGGCGCGGTAAGGCAATCGGATGCTCCGGGAGCGATCAACAGTTCACCCAATGGTTTTAACGGTGAGGAAGCCTGCCAGCTCATGTATTATGCCGGGTTAAACGACCGGCTATCCAGTGTGGGAATTTATGAATTCAACCAGGCCGCCGACCGTGCAGGGCAAACGGCTCATTTAATCGCTCAAATGATCTGGTATTTTATAGAGGGGGTACATCATCGTAAAAATGATTTTCCAAGAGAAGGATTTCAGGGAATGATCCGTTACAATGTTACCGTTGGTACCAATGAACAGGAAATGGTATTCTTAAAACACAAGTCCAGCAACCGATGGTGGATTGAAATGCCGGAGATGCTTTTCAATAATTCCAAACACCTCCCCGGATTCAGGTTTCTTCCATGTTCCTACAGCGATTATCAGTTAGCGTGTAATCATGAAATGCCCGACAGATACTGGCAGGCTATACAAAAACTCTGAACCCCGATTCTTGGATGAATCCAAATTATACCGGCTTTAACGCACCCATATTTGCACTTGCGTGGTGATGGATTTATTATTACTTTTACTCTCCATTAGCATCCTTCCGTAATATTACCTATATATTATTTAAAATCAAATACATATAATAATATCAGTTTTGTTGAAAACTCCTTGCCGGAAAAGCGAAACCGGCATAAAAAACTTTCTGTAAGAATTTTATAATGTATGTTTGATTTAAAATTTTAATTACTTTAGCCCCCTGATTATTACAAAACACAACCTAATAACGTAGTTACGAGTCTCAAACCGACAGCACTGGCTTATGAAGAAATTTTTATTATTCGCTCTGTTAATTGTATTTACATCGGGCATATCATATGGACAACAGGATCCACAGTTCAGCCAAAACATGTTCAACAAACTTTACACGAATCCGGCGTATGCGGGAAGCAGTGAAGGTATTTGCGGAACATTACTTTACCGCAACCAGTGGACAGGATTTGACGGTGCACCCAAAACCGGTGTGTTCAGTATCGATGCACCTGTAAACTTCTTACATGGAGGTTTAGGATTAACAGTTTTAGCGGCTGATGAACTTGGATTTGAAAATACCTTCGCCGTTAAACTGGCTTATGCCTTCAGGTTTAACATTGGCCAGGGTAACCTCGCCTTAGGTTTGGATGCAGGATTGCTCCAGAAATCTATTGATGGCGATTTTAAGTTTAATGACCCCGGTGACCCTATTATCCCCGTATCGTCCGTTTCAGGAAATGTTTTCCCCGACCTGGGAGCTGGAATTTATTACAATTCCGACAAACTTTATTTAGGTGCGTCGATGTCGCACTTGCTTGAAAGTGAAGTAGATTACGGTGACTTCACCAGTAAGATGGCTCGTCACCTGTACGTTACCGGAGGTTACCGCTTTGAATTTTCACCGGCCCTGTCGCTCACCCCTTCTGTTCACCTGAAGAATGTAGCCGACCAAACACAATTGGATATCAATGCAAATCTGCATTTTAATAACCGTTTCTGGATCGGAGGATCCTACAGGCTTGAGGACGCTATGGTAATTCTGGCCGGACTCAATATAACCCCCAACCTTCGCCTGGGATATTCGTATGACCTCACAACTTCCGATCTGAAAGATTACAGCAACGGTACCCATGAAATAATGCTGGGGTATTGTTATAAAATAAAGAAGAAAATTACACCAATCATCCGTAACGTAAGGTTTCTCTGATATTTTACAACAAATTACCCAATCGGTAACATATTTTTGGATTTAGCGTTTGCACAACTTAAATCATCAAATCGGCCAACGAGGCATGCTGCAAAATAACATGCCGGTTCCTGCGTTACAGGAACTACAATCTTAGCTACTTGTAAAACTAAATAGTGGAACATGAAAAGACTGATTATTTACTCTTCAATATTGCTGATCCTCAGTAGTTGCGGAGGGGGGAACCGGGGTCAACTGATCGGGGTTCAAAAACGGGAAAAATGGTACCAGGCCGACCCATACGGTATGGTATTCATTCCTTCAGGTTCTTTTATTATGGGTCCGAGTGATCAGGATGTACCTTATGCCGTTATCGCGCAAAGCAGGTCCATCTCCGTTCACGCTTTTTACATGGACAATACCGAAATCACCAATAATGAATACCGCCAGTTTGTGGAGTGGGTTCGCGATTCATTGGCTCACCGGCTTATTGGTGGCGACCACCTCATTGATGAGGGTGAATATGGCGAACGGATCAACTGGAGAAAACGTATCGACTGGGAGGATGAGGAAAATGTTGAAACCCTCAACGAACTTTTCCTTCCCGAAGCCGAGCGGTTCTACCGCCGTAAGGAAATCGATTCCAGAAAGCTCAATTTTGAATACTATTGGATTGATCTTCAGGAAGCTGCACAGCGCTCAAACCGCGAACAGGGCCGTATCGACCGTTCCGTATTTATAAAGCGGGACGTTATTAATGTTTACCCCGATACCCTTGCCTGGATACACGATTTCACCTATTCCTTTAATGACCCTATTACCAACATGTATTTCTGGCACCCTGCTTATGATGAATACCCTGTTGTTGGTGTAAACTGGAAACAGGCCAGGGCATTTTGTACCTGGCGTACCCAGTTGCTTAACAGTTACCTGATGAGCAATGGAGAAACTTTCGTTCAGGATTTCCGTCTTCCAACTGAATCAGAATGGGAATATGCTGCTCGGGGTGGACTCGAACTGTCGCCTTACCCTTGGGGAGGACCATATATCCGGAACAGCCGAGGCTGCTTCCTGGGCAACTTCAAACCTATGCGGGGAAATTACCTGGATGATGGCGGATTTTATGCTGTTACCGTTACTTCCTACTGG
>CAZPKJ010000009.1:13785-26526 GCA_964587075.1 uncultured Flavobacteriaceae bacterium
ACGGCTTGTATTGTATGGCTGGAAACGTTTCAGAGTGGACCAGCAATGCTTATGACGAGTCGGCTTATAACTTTCAGCACGATTTAAATCCCGACTATTCTTATGATGCAAAAGAATCGGATCCTCCCGCCCTCAAGCGTAAAGTGATCCGTGGCGGCTCCTGGAAAGATGTAGGATACTATTTGCAAACCGGAGTACGTTCCTATGAATATCAGGATACTTCAAAATGCTATGTAGGATTCCGTTGTGTGATGGATTTCATGGGACGCGATAAATCGGATTTCTGATTTCAATGACAAAAAATAACCAACTCAAATACTAACTTTAAAAACACGTAAAAAAAATGGGATTAGCTTCATTCACCCAAAGTAAGGGTTTTAAAAACATGATGGCGAAGCTTTATGGCTGGGGTGCCTCAATTGTAATCGTAGGGGCGCTGTTTAAAATTCAGCACTGGGAAGGAGCGGGATTGATGCTCACCGTAGGACTTCTCACGGAAGCCGTCATTTTCTTTTTCTCAGCATTTGAACCTCCACACGAAGATGTTGATTGGTCACTGGTATACCCCGAACTGGCAGGTATGCATGAACCGGGCCACGATAAGCATAAAAAGAAGAAAATTGATCCTGTAGCACAGGAACTCGACCGGCTTCTTACAGAAGCCAAAATTGGTCCTGAACTGATTGAAAGCCTTGGAACAGGACTGCGTACCCTGGGTGATAATACATCCAAACTTTCCGACTTGTCGAGCGCTACCGTTGCCACGGATGCCTATGTGAAAAATGTTGAAAATGCATCGAAATCGGTAGGCAGCCTTGCCGGTGCTTACGATAAGGCCACCCAGGCTATGAACAGCCTTAGTACCTCTTCAGATGATGTTAAAGTTTACAGCGATCAGGTTTCATCCGCAGGTAAAAACCTTGCAGCGCTGAACGCTATTTATGAACTGCAGTTACAGGATTCAAACAAGCACCTGAAAGAAACTGCTAAATTCTACGACGGAATCAATGAACTTATGTCGAATCTGAATTCATCTTTGGATGATACCAGGAGATATAAGGATGAAGTTGCCAAACTTGCCAAGAATCTTTCTTCTCTCAATACTGTTTACGGAAACATGCTTTCAGCAATGAACATGAATCCCAATAAATAGTAAGTATAATTTTTAATTCATTATTAACTAACCCTAAAACGAGAGAAAAGAAAAATGGCAGGCGCGAAACTATCCCCGAGGCAGCGAATGATCGGGATGATGTATCTGGTATTGACTGCGCTTCTTGCTCTTAATGTCTCCAAGGAGATCATTAACGCTTTTGTTACTGTAAACGACAGTCTTGAAGCCTCTAATCAGAATACTTCATCCAGAAACGAACGAATATATGCTGACTTCCAGAAAGCCATGCAGAACGACTCCGCGAAAGTGGGGCCCTTTAACCGCAAAGCTCAGTCAGTAAAAGGCTTATCATCGGGCATGATTAAATATATCGATGATTTAAAATCTTCCATTACTATAAAAGTTGAACAGCTTGAAGCAGGTGCAACCGTTCCCGCACCCCGCGATATTGCAAGGAAAGACGATTATGATGTTCCAACCAATATAATGTGCGGCGACAAAGCCGATGGAAGAGGACATGAAGCAACCAAACTTAAAGATGAGATAACCAAGTTTAAAAACAGTGTATTGGCTTCTTTAGATAAAGATGACCAAAAGCTGTTTAAAGGGCGCCTCGACCAGTTGCTTTCAACCGAAGACCCTACTCCTGAAATGGTACGTGATAACAAAACTACCTGGGAGATGGCAAATTTCTATCACAACCCTGTTGTGGCAACTATTGCTTTGCTTACAAAATTTCAGGCCGACGTAAGAAACGTGGAATCGGAAATCATTAACCACCTCTTCACTTCTATTGATGCGGGTAGTTTTAAATTCGATAACCTCGAAGCACGCGTAATTGCCCCTACAAGCTATGTGTTAACCGGCCAGGAATACAAGGCCGATGTGTTTCTTGCAGCCTATAGTTCTACTTCGAATCCTGAGATCTCCGTTGGCGGAGCACCTATTCCTGTTGAAGGAGGTTTGGGTAAGTACTCAACCCGTCCCGGTTCCGAAGGTTTGAAAAAATGGGGTGGGGTGATCCGGGTAAAAGATCCCGCAACCAACGAGCTGAAGGAATATCCCTTTGAAGCGGAATATATAGCTGCTAAACCGGCATCTGTAGTTTCGGCCGATAAAATGAATGTTCTTTATATCGGTGTTGAAAACCCGATGTCGATTTCGGTTCCCGGTGTTGCCGATGCCAACGTAACTGCAACAGTTTCGGGAGGGGGAGCGACACTGGTTCGTGACCCGAAAGGCGGCAGCAGCAAGTATATCGCAAAAGCTACCACCCAGGGTGAAGCTACCATATCAATTACAGCCAAACTCGACGGCAAAGCTGTTCCTATGGGACAATTTAAGTACCGTGTTAAGAGGGTACCCGATCCGGTTGCCATGGTTAACGGTAAAAAAGGCGGTCCTATCAATAAGGCAGAACTTGCAGCGGCTACTTCGGTAAACTCAATCATGGAGAACTTCGATTTCGAATTGTATTTCAGGGTAACCAAATTCCGTATGACGCTTATCAAAAAAGGAAGGGATCCCATTGAACTCGATAGCGATGGAAACCTGATTACCGCTCAAATGAAACAGGCGATCTCCGGCTCGGGCCCCGGATCGAAAGTTTACTTCGAATATATCAAGGCATCAGGACCCGACGGAACTACGCGTTCGCTGAGTTCTGTAAACTTCGTATTGCAATAATTCACCCCTCAATTGGGTTAATAATAAAAAAAGAACATGAAAAGAGCTGCTGTAATCTTCTCCATCATCATGATCATGGCTACTGGTGTTAACGCCCAGAACGTACTTGATGGTGTTTATGTACGTGAACACAGCCCTACGCGTACCGTAGTTCCACTGTCTTATTTGCGTGAAGCTGATGTGATCTGGTCAAAAAAAATCTGGAGAATCATTGATCTGAAGGAGAAAATGAACCTTCCGTTCTACTACCCTACAGAAAAAATCATGGAACGTAAAAGCCTCAATGATATCATTTATGATGCCGTTAAGGAAGGAACTCTTACCGCTTATACCGATGAGGAGTTTATGTTTCCTATGACCCGTGAGGAGTTTCAGCGAATTGGAGGTGCCGGCGTTGATACAACTCAAATTACTGATCCCGATCCCCCATACCTGTCCAGAGATACTGTAATTATCAGGGAATTTTCTCCTGCCAACGTCATTGCTTATCGTATTAAGGAAGAATGGTTCTTCGACAAACAACGTTCAGTAATGGATGTAAGAATTATCGGAATAGCGCCTTTGATTTATGCGGTTGATGATAAAGGTAACCGTCGTGAAGGTGATCTGAAAATTCCAATCATGTGGATTTATTTTCCTGAAGCGAGAAAAATATTCGCAAATCAGGAAGCTTTCATGAGAGGTAATGATTCCGACAGGCGTACTTGGGATGACATATTCCTGAAAAGAATGTTTGCAAGTTACATTTATAAAGAAAACAATGTGTACGATCGTCGTATCGAAGATTATAAACAAGGTATGGATGCCCTAATTGAAGCTGAACGTATAAAAGCTGAAATCACCAACATGGAACACGATATGTGGGAATATTAAAATAATGCCACAAAAAAAAATCCCGGAATGTTCCGGGATTTTTTTTTGGTCTGACAATTTTTAATGACTGTGCCCCTCATGGCTGTGGTCATCGTGGTGATCATCCTGCATGGCGCCTTCCATCTTTGTGGTGTCGGCAGCAGTCTCTGTTGCCGCTCCCTTGTAATCGGGATTTTTTACCAGGTCCATACCGCAGACCGGACACTGCCCGGGTTCCATACTCGCGCTGTTTTCACAGTGCATCGGACAAATATATGCGTGATCGTAATCAACTGCGGCAACCTGTTCATTGGTTGCAGCGTCGGCCGGAGTTTCTTTGTTTTCAGTAGTTCCGCAAGCTCCAAAAGCCAATAGCATCACTCCAAATGCTAATGCGGTTAATTTGTTTTTTTTCATTAGAAAGAGTTTTAAGTTTAATGGTTAGATATAATCGTTTTATTTTCATTTCTGATAATCCGGTTCTTGCCATGCCCTGAATCATTCAACATGCATGGATAGCGACTCACATATTTCTCCGGTATTGTCCGCCCACCTCAAACAAGGCAGTGGTTATCTGACCAAGCGAACAATATTTTGAAACTTCCATAATTTTTTCAAACATATTTTCATTATGGATTGCGGTTAGCTGCAATTCGTGGAGCATTTCACCGGTAATATCTTTGTTTCTGGTATGTAACTGCTGCAAGGTTTGTATCTGTTGTTCTTTTTCTTCTTCAGTTGCCCGTATTACCTCCATGGGTAAAACGGTTGGAGACCCTTTCGAAGAGAGGAATGTGTTTACACCGATTATAGGAAGTTCACCGGTATGCTTAAGTGTTTCATAGTACAGCGACTCCTCCTGAATCTTACCCCGCTGATACATGGTCTCCATCGCGCCAAGCACACCACCACGTTCGGTAATGCGGTCAAACTCCGAAAGTACGGCCTCCTCAACCAAATCGGTAAGCTCTTCTATGATAAAGGATCCCTGCAGCGGATTTTCATTTTTAGAAAGTCCTAATTCACGGTTAATAATAAGTTGAATGGCCATTGCCCTTCGTACACTCTCCTCAGTAGGGGTAGTTATGGCCTCATCATAGGCATTTGTATGCAGCGAATTGCAGTTATCGTAAATAGCATATAAGGCCTGCAATGTGGTACGGATATCGTTGAAATCAATCTCTTGCGCATGCAGTGACCTGCCCGAAGTTTGAATGTGGTACTTCAGCATTTGCGAACGCTCATTGGCATTGTATTTAAGCTTCATGGCTTTCGACCATATCCTTCGCGCTACACGACCGATTACCGAATATTCGGGATCAACACCATTTGAAAAGAAAAACGACAGGTTTGGGGCAAACGAGTTGATATCCATACCCCGGCTTACATAATACTCCACATAGGTGAAACCGTTAGCAAGTGTAAACGCGAGTTGCGAAATAGGGTTGGCTCCTGCTTCGGCAATATGATAACCCGATATGGAAACCGAGTAAAAATTCCTGATTTTATTATTAATGAAATATTGTTGCATGTCGCCCATTAACCGCAGTGAGAATTCCGTCGAAAAAATACAGGTGTTTTGGGCCTGGTCCTCTTTTAAGATATCAGCCTGCACGGTTCCCCTTACCGATGAAAGAGTATCGGCCTTAATCTTGTTATACACTTCTGCCGGTAAAACCCTGTCGCCCGTTACTCCCAGTAACATTAAGCCAAGTCCGTTGTTGCCTTCGGGAACCGTATAATTGTATTTGGGTTGTTTGGCGCCGTTTTTATCGCAGAATATTTTTTTCAGTTTTTCAGTAACCTCTTCTTCCAGCCCGTTTTCACGGATATACAACTCACACTGCTGGTCGATGGCAGCGTTCATAAAAAAAGCTGCAACAATGGATGCGGGACCATTAATTGTCATTGAAACGGATGTGGCCGGATCGCAAAGATTGAATCCGGAGTAAAGTTTTTTAGCGTCATCCAAACAGCAAACCGAAACACCCGCGTTTCCGATTTTTCCGTAAATGTCGGGACGGTAATCGGGATCCTGCCCATACAGCGTAACCGAATCAAACGCCGTGGATAAACGCTTTGCAGGCAGCCCTAATGAAACATAATGAAATCTTTTGTTGGTCCTTTCAGGACACCCTTCCCCCGCAAACATTCGAGTTGGATCCTCATTTTCGCGCTTAAAGCGGAAGACTCCCGCGGTAAACGGAAATTCACCGGGTACATTTTCCTGCAGCAGCCATTTTAACAAATCGCCCCACGCTTTGTATTTTGGGAAAGCAACTTTCGGAATACGTTTCCGCGACAGTGACTCGGAATAGGTTTGAATCTTTAAGGTTTTTTCACGCACTTTAAACTCATAGAAGTCATTCCGGTACTGTTCCACTTTAACAGGAAAATCATCCAGCAACTTACGGTTTGTCCCGTCAAGTTTTAAAGAAACTTCCTCGTATTTTTTCTCAAGAGAGCTTATTAAATCCTTATTGGCGGAAGTATCGCTTTCTTTCAATGAACTTATAACAACTTTCAGCGCGAATAATTTCTGGGCCGTTTCCGACTGGTCATTTACCCAAACATCGTAATTCCGGTTATTTTCTGATATTTCACTCAGGTACCTGGTGCGATTGGGCGGGATGATATAAATCTTCTCACTTTGTTCCTCCGAAACATGATATTGCGAATTAAATTCAGTACCGGTTTTCTTATCAATGGTATTCATAACGGTCCTGTACAAACGATTCATGCCCGGATCATTAAACTGTGAAGCAATGGTTCCGAATACCGGAAGGTCATCGTCAGCGGCATCCCACAGCTGATGGTTTCGTTTATATTGTTTTTTTACGTCCCTCAATGCATCGGCCGCACCCCGCTTATCGAATTTGTTTAATGCTATGATATCGGCAAAATCGAGCATATCAATTTTTTCAAGCTGCGTGGCGGCTCCGTATTCAGGAGTCATTACATACAACGATACATTGCTATGGTCGGTGATTTCAGTATCGGACTGGCCAATACCTGATGTTTCAAGAATAACCAGGTCGAAACCGGCCGCTTTGACTACATCAATGGCCTCTTTTACATGCTTTGACAGTGCCAGATTGCTTTGCCTGGTAGCCAGTGAACGCATATAAACCCTCGGATTACGTATTGCGTTCATCCGGATCCTGTCGCCAAGCAAAGCGCCACCGGTTTTCCTTTTGGACGGATCAACCGAAATAATAGCAATAGTTTTTTCAGTGTACTCCAGCAGAAATCTTCGAACAAGTTCATCCACCAGTGATGATTTTCCCGCACCTCCCGTACCGGTGATTCCCAGCACAGGGATGGTTTGGCTTTGAAGGCCGTTTTTAAGTTTTGGGATTATTTTTGAAAAACCTTCCGGATTATTTTCAGCGGCCGAAATTACGCGTGCTATAGCGTGAGGATCCTGGGATTGTACTTTGTCTGCTTCACCATTTAAATGGAACCCTATGGGAAAATCGGACTTCTCAAGCATATCGTTAATCATACCCTGCAGCCCCATTTGCCGGCCATCATCAGGCGAATATATGCGTGTGATACCATAATCATGAAGCTGTTTGATTTCTTCGGGAAGAATCACTCCGCCACCTCCTCCAAAAATTTTAATGTGCGAACAGTTCCGCTCCTTAAGTAAGTCATACATGTACTTAAAATATTCCATATGCCCTCCCTGGTAACTGGTGAGTGCAATGGCATTTGCGTCTTCCTGAATGGCACATTCAACCACTTCAAGCGCACTGCGGTCGTGGCCGAGATGAATTACTTCGGCGCCGCTCGCCTGGATAATACGACGCATAATGTTAATGGAAGCATCGTGGCCATCGAATAAGCTGGCTGCGGTAACTACTCTGATTTTATTCTTCGGGATGTACTTTTCGGTCTGCATAGAGGTTCATGAACTCGCTTACAAATTTAGGAAAAAGGAAGTGATTGCATGATGTGCATACAATAGCCCTATTATCAATACAATACAATACTTTTGAGTGGCGTCGCTCATAACCCGGTTTAGGTTCATTTTATTAAGTTTGCGCTCATGTTTTTTGAAGCATCCAAACTACTCGACTTTATCATTAATCCTTTTTATTGGGTGATTGGGTGTTTTATTTTGGGATTGGCAGGAAAACACTTTTCCAAAAAGTGGGGAAAGTGGCTTTTAGTCAAAGGAGTTGTGCTGTTGGTGCTGTTTACCAACCCTATGCTGGTGAATGAAGTGATGCGTAAGTGGGAAATTCAGCCTTACCCGGAAGATCAGATTCCGGCCGATTGTAAAATCGGTGTACTTATGGGAGGAAGCATGCGCCATTATGATGAGAATTCGGGCCGTCCGGTTTACAGTCACAGCGCCGACAGACTGCTTCAGACGCTTTCTCTTTATAATAGCGGGAAAGTAAATACCATAGTTTTAACCGGCGGGTCGGGTCAGGTATTTATGCCCCATCACAGGGAATCGGCATATATCAAAGAAGTATTAAAAAAATCCGGTGTTCCTGATTCATTGGTGATCATTGAAAATAATTCAAGAAATACTTTCGAAAACGCATCGTATACGACCACGGTTCTAAAACAAAAAGGGATAAAAGGAAAGGTTTTGTTAATCACTTCGGCATTTCATATGCGGCGGTCGCTGGCATGTTTTACCAAAGCGGGTTTACATCCGGTTCCTTTCCCTGTCGATCCCAGGTCGGTGCCATTTACCTGGCAACCCAGCCGAACCTTTATGCCCGATGCCTATGCGTTTGTTTTGTGGAACCAGTTAATTCATGAGTGGATTGGAATGATTGTATACAAAACAGCAGGTTATATTTAAATGAAACCCCTACCTTTAAGTTATTATAACAATTAAAATTAATTTATCTTGAAAAATCTATCACTTATCCTGAATCTGGTGCTGTTGGCTGCCGTGGCATTTTTATATTTCAAAATATATAGCAAAAAAGAAACCGTAACACCCGTAGTAACGGGAAGCAATATGCCTGCCAACGCCATTGTTTTTGTTAATTCCGATTCATTGCTTGAGGATTATAATTTTTTTAATTCACTTAAGGATCAGCTTGAATTAAAACAGGACAGTATCGATAAATTACTTACGGCCCGTTCGCAGCAACTGGAGCGTGAAGTAATGAATTACCAGGAGAAAGCGCCCGGAATGTCGCCCGACAAACGTGCTGTGGAAGAGGAGCGGCTCATGGCAAAACAACAGCAATTGATGGAGCTTAAACAAGTGCTGATAGATGAATTGCAAATGAAAGAATCGGATATGAACGATTCCATTCATTCTAACCTGTCACGGTTTTTGAAAGATTACAATAAGGATAAAAATTACCTCTACATACTGGGTTACCAGCGTGGCAGCGGTATTTTACTGGCCCACGACTCCCTGGATATTACCCGTGAAGTTTTGGAAGGGTTAAACAAAAAATGATAATTGCCTGCATAGTAAAATAATCAGGAGATATCACTTCAAAGGCTAAATGTTACATGGATTGAAGCTGTTGTTCCAACAACTTAATTTTCTCTTCAGCGTCGGCTCTCTTTTTGTTTTCAAGTGCAATTACTTCGGCTTTAGCTCCGGCCAGAAAACGCTCGTTTGTTAATTTTTTATTTACCGACTGTAAAAATCCGTTCAGGTAGTTAATCTCTTCACGTAATTTGGTTCGCTCCTCTTCGGGGTTTACGAATCCTTCAATATTGAGGAAATATTCGTGGTGACCAACGAGAATGGAAACCATATTTACAGGTTTCTCATGAACCCCGGTAATGGCTGAAACATTGCAAAGTTTCATTACCGTTTCATGAAATGCGCTCAGGGTATGTGTTGATTCATTTTTAACAAATAATTCAACCGGATCTTTCATGGAAATATTCTTCGTTTTCCGGGTGTTTCTTATTTGCGATATCAATTGCATAACCAGTTCAAAATCTTTCAATAATTTTTGATCAGATAAACCTGAAGCTGGCCAGCTGGAAACCATAATACTGTCACCATTTTTGCGCTGGTCGATTTGCTGCCATATTTCCTCTGTGATAAACGGCATAAAGGGATGGAGCATTTTTAGTATGGACTCAAAATAAACGACTGTTCTTTTAAGTGTATCGGGATGGATACTTTGTCCGAAGCCGGGTTTGACCATTTCGAGATACCAGGAACAAAAGTCATCCCAAACGAACTTATAAACCGACATAAGGGCCTCCGAGAGCCGGTACCTGGAGAAAAGGTCGTGTATATTTTCTAATTCAGCGTTTAATCTAGATTCAAACCAGTTGAACGCATGATGGTAATCGCGATTATCGCGGTTTGTTTGACCGGAATTGTCGTCCCAGCTTTTAACCAGCCGGTAGGCGTTCCATATTTTATTGGAAAAATTTCGTCCCTGTTCACACAACGATTCATCAAATGGCAAATCGTTCCCTGCAGGCGAACATAACAACATGCCAACGCGAACACCGTCGGCACCATATTTTGAAATCAGTTCAAGCGGCTCGGGAGAATTTCCAAGCGACTTCGACATTTTACGGCCAAGTTTATCGCGCACAATACCGGTCAGGTAAACATTGGAAAATGGTTTTTCACCCCGGTATTCATAACCCATGATAATCATCCGCGCAACCCAGAAGAATAAAATTTCGGGTGCTGTTACCAAATCATTGGTAGGATAATAATATTTTATATCGGCGTTGTCGGGATCTTTAAAACCATCAAATACCGATATCGGCCACAGCCAGGATGAAAACCAGGTATCGAGTACATCCTCATCCTGCACTATTGCTGAACCTGAAATATGTTGCGGAATATTTTTCTCAAACAGAACGCGTGCTTCTGCTTCGGTTTTAGCTACTACAAGATTTCCTTTTGTATCGTACCATGCAGGTATACGCTGACCCCACCAGAGTTGTCGCGAAATGCACCAGTCGTGTACATTTTCCATCCAGTGACGGTAGGTGTTTTTAAACTTGTCAGGAACCAGTCGGATGTTATCGTTCATCACATTTTCGAGCGCGGGTTTCGAAATGCGGTCCATTTTTAAAAACCACTGCATCGATAACCGGGGTTCAATTACAGCATTAGTTCGTTCAGAATAACCCACATTGCTTTTATAGGGTTCGGTTTTAACCAGATGACCGGCAGCATCCAAGTCCTTCACAATTTTTTTTCGAACTACAAACCGGTCTTCACCGATGTAAAACCCGGCTTCTTCGCTCATTTTACCTTCAGGAGTTAAAACATCTATAGCGGGCAGATGATGTTTTTGTCCAAGCTGGTAATCGTTTACATCATGTGCCGGCGTAACTTTCAGAGCACCCGTTCCAAAATCCATAGTAACATACTCATCGGTTATTACCGGAATTTTCCGGTCAGCCAACGGTACAATTACTTTTTTCCCATGCAAATGCGTGTAACGGGTATCACCGGGATGTACACAAACCGCGGTATCGCCGAGGATGGTTTCGGGTCGTGTAGTTGCAATAATTATATAATCATTACTTCCATCAATCTGGTAACGTACATGGTAAAGGGTGGAATCAACTTCTTTGTAAATCACTTCCTCATCCGAAACAGCTGTCATACCGGCCGGGTCCCAGTTCACCATACGGGTACCGCGGTAAATTTCACCCTTATTGTAAAGGTCAATGAATACATCAATGACCGCATCCGATAAATCATCCTCCATGGTAAAACGGGTACGGTCCCAGTCGCACGATGCACCCAGTTTCTTTAGCTGTTCCAGAATAATTCCCCCGTATTTGGTTTTCCATTCCCAGGCATAATTCAGGAATTCATCCCGCGAAAGCGATTTTTTGTCAATACCCTTTTCTCTAAGCATGGCAACCACCTTGGCTTCGGTAGCGATTGAAGCATGATCAGTTCCGGGTACCCAGCAGGCGTTGCGACCCATCATTCGGGCGCGGCGAATCAGCACATCCTGTATGGTGTTGTTCAGCATATGGCCCATATGGAGTACCCCGGTTACATTTGGAGGTGGTATTACTATAGTATAAGGTTCCCGCTCATCTGGCACCGACCTGAAAAAATTCTGATCAAGCCAGTATTGATACCACCTGTTTTCGGTTTCCGACGGATTGTAAACTTTTGAAATATCCTGCTTCATAAAATCAGATTGTTGCGGGTTCAAATATCTTAAATTCCAGTCAAAGTGCCCCACTAATCATTATATATAATTTAATATCAAACAGTTGCAGCATAACGTTTTGATTAATTCCAGCGAAACTTCCTAAACATGGACAGAAAAAATCGTTCAGGGCAGCAATTTGGAATGATTTATGCAAATTGAATCTGCGAAGGCACAATCATGGTAATTGATATTGGCATTCATTAAAAATTCATTCATTCACAACTACATTTGAATCGTTATTTTTAAATTACAGTCAATAAGTCCACTCCAGCAATTATCTTTACATTCTAAAAAACAACAAATCTGAAATGAAAAAAAGTATCTACGCCTTATTTGTATTGGTTTCCCTGAGCATAACTGCCTTCGCCCAGGAGGACCAGAAAACTGAAATCAACAATGATCCCAATGCCCCTGAAATCGTATTCGAAAAAGAAGTGCACGATTTTGGAACGATTGAATATGGAGGCAACGGAACTTATGATTTTAAATTCAGCAACACCGGCAAAACGCCCCTAATTATTTCGAATGCACGCGGGTCGTGTGGTTGTACTGTTCCAAAATGGCCAAAAGAACCAATAGGCAAAGGACAGTCGGGTTCAATCAATGTGCAGTACGATACCAAGCGCCCTGGTCCTTTTACCAAAACGGTCACCATTTCATCAAATGCAAAATCCGCATCTAAAGTATTGACTATCAAGGGTGTGGTAGAGTCTGCTGAACAGGCCGAAGATCAAATGCCAGTTAAAAAGGATATAGCTACTTCACCGGTTGAAAAGGCCAAGTAATTGCACGTACAATTTATCTAAAAACGAAAAATAAAAAATGAAAAAGCTAATTCTCGTATTGTCTGCAGTGGTGTTTTGCATCTCTGCCACTGTCGCGCAAAGCGATGTTAAAATGAGCGAATCAAAGTCTGCCACGGTTAAATCGGGAGCAGTA
>CAZPKJ010000009.1:26536-32459 GCA_964587075.1 uncultured Flavobacteriaceae bacterium
GTAATTAAGTTCGATCAGGAAGTGTTCGATTACGGCACTATTAAACAAGGTGAATCGGTTGAACATGCTTTCACTTTTACCAGTGCCGGAAATGAACCCCTTATTATCACACAGGCTCAAGGTTCTTGTGGTTGTACGGTTCCTGAATGGCCAAAACATCCGATGAAAAAGGGCGAAAAAGGAGTGATTAAAGTGACTTTTAATTCAGCCGGTAAAATGGGGTTGCAGGATAAAACCATTACCATCACCTCTAATGCGGGTGAAGCACCTGTAGTTCTGCACATTAAAGGTAATATTGAAGCGGCTTCCAATAACCTGGCCCCTGAAGCCAAGCCAATGGAAAAGCCACACCACTAAGTACAACGGACTCAGATTAATACATTATTTATAAATTTGTACCCCCGGAACCTTTCACCGGGGGTATTTATTTTTATTACCATGCCAGCAATTTCGAAAAAGGGTAAACAAATGCCCGCATCACCAATTCGTAAACTTATTCCATACGCCGAAAAAGCCAAAAGGGATGGTCGTACCATCTACCATCTCAATATCGGACAGCCCGATATTGAAACACCTGTTGAAATGCTTGATGCCATCCGAAACAACCCTTTAAAGGTTATTGAATACAGCCACAGTGCCGGAATGGAGTCGTATCGTAAAAAGCTGGTAACATACTACAAGAAGCACCATATTGATTTGAATTTCGAAGATATTATGGTTACTACCGGAGGATCGGAGGCAATTGAAATTGCTATGGTTTCATGCCTGGATGAGGGCGATGAGATCATAATTCCCGAACCTTTTTATGCTAACTACCTTGGGTTCGGTATTCAGGCAGGAGTAGTAATAAAACCGGTAATTTCATCCATTGATGATGGCTTTGCGCTTCCGCCGATTTCGGAATTTGAGAAAGTGATTACTCCCAAAACTAAAGCTATCATGATATGCAACCCCGGAAATCCTACCGGGTACCTGTATACGAAGCAGGAACTGGAAGCACTTCGTGATCTGGTAAAAAAGTATAACCTCTTTTTATTTTCGGATGAGGTTTACCGTGAGTTTTGCTATGATGGGAAAGAACATTACTCGGTGATGAATCTTGAAGGGATTGATGAGCATACCATATTGCTGGATAGTGTTTCGAAAAGGTATAGCGCATGCGGCGTACGCATTGGGGCCTTAGTTTCAAGAAACAAAAATGTGATGTCGTCGGCTTTAAAATTTGCCCAGGCTCGTTTGAGCCCGCCTACGTTTGGACAAATAGCTTCCGAAGCAGCCATTGACACTCCCGATAGTTATTTTGAAAATGTGAAAACTGAGTATGTGGCCCGTCGTGATTATTTGATTGAAGCATTGAACAGGATTCCCGGAGTATTTTGTCCCAAACCCAGTGGCGCGTTTTATGCCATTGCACGATTACCTGTCGATAATGCCGATAATTTTTGTCAGTGGCTGTTGGAGTCGTTCCACTATCAGAATCAAACAGTGATGCTGGCTCCGGCGGCTGGATTTTATAGTACGCCAGGTGTAGGAGATAACCAGGTCCGAGTAGCTTATGTTCTGAATATTGATTCACTCAAAGCCGCAGTAAAATGCCTTGAAGAGGCCCTGAAAATTTATCCGGGAAAAACAGAACCTGAGCCGGTCAATGTTTCAGAGGCCCGATAAATAATCACCAATGACTTCCGAAATCAGACGGTAACTTTTAGGTATCAGATCTGCAATCTGGTCCCTTGAAACCCACCGTACTTCTTCAATCCCTTCATTCAGCTGGGGTATTGGCTGATTCTGGTCGTCCGATTGCATCAGATACCAGTATGTTTTTTTGATTACCACTTCATTTGTAATTTCATACAAGTGCAGGCTCGACTGTAACTCACCGGTTATTTGTAAGCCATCTATTCCGCACTCCTCCTTTACCTCTCGCAAAGCAGACTGGCGAGGTAATTCATGGTCATCAATTTTGCCTTTGGGAAGATCCCATTTTCCATGACGGAAAATCATCAGGATTTCGCTGTTTTCACCGGGTCGGGTAACCAAACCCCCTGCAGCTTCAATGAGCCTGAAATTTCCGGTGAAACTGAGAAAGCTCTTGTCCACATTTTTACATGGAACCACAAAGTTTGATTCAGCGGATTCAACTACCCGGCTGTATATTTCATCCGGATGTAAATAGTCAGGAATAATATCTCCCGCGAGCTCATTTTCACCGGTTTGGGGTAAAAACAGAATTTCTTTGCCGTTAATAAAAACTTTGTACTTTTGTTTCATGAGCCTGGATACAACGGCCTCAAATATAGCCGATTTCCTTCTTCAGATCAAAGCTGTAAAATTACAGCCGCGTCAACCATTTAAATGGGCTTCAGGCTGGAATTCTCCTATTTATTGCGATAACAGGATAACCTTAAGCCATCCGAGGGTGCGTACTTACATCAGGCAGGAACTGGTTAAGGTAATTGACGAAAATTTTGGTACCCCTGATGTTATTGCAGGAGTGGCAACAGGAGCCATTGCCCATGGCGTTTTGGTTGCCGAAGCCATGGGGTTGCCCTTTGTATATGTCCGGGCAGCAGCTAAAGACCATGGGAGACAAAATCTCATTGAAGGGGAAATAAAAAAGAATCAGTCGTGTGTCATTATTGAGGACCTTATTTCAACGGGTCAGAGCAGCTTAAAGGCTGTTCAGGCTTTACGCGACGAGGGTGTAATTGTGAAAGGAATGATTTCCATTTTTAATTATGGATTTGATGTTGCTTCCGAAGCATTTCGTAATTCCGGCTGCCCGGTGTACTCGCTCAGTAATTACGATGTACTCATCCAGGAGGCACTTGATCATGGTTACATCAGTTCATCGGATGTTGAGAACCTGAAGCTTTGGCGAGAAGATCCGGCTAACTGGAATTACCAGTCAGTAAAATAAACAGAACAAACTCATTTAATGACACGATTAGAAAGTCACACAGTGGCAATAAACACATCCGCGCTAAGCGTATTCACATTCCTCACCGACTTTAATAATTACAAACAGCTGATGCCCGAACAGGTTACTGACTGGTTTTCGGACAAGGATTCATGTTCTTTTAATATTAAGGGGATGGCGTCACTTGGTATGGCGTTTGAATCGGTTACGCCCAATTCCGAAATTAAAATTAAGAGAAACGGGAAAGCCCCTTTCGATTTTTTTCTGATATGTAAAATTGATGATGTTACAGAAGGTGCAACCAGTAAACTAACGCTGTTTTTCGATGCCGATCTGAATCCTTTTTTAAAAATGATGGCTGAAAAACCACTCACCAATTTTTTGAATCTCCTGGTAAACCGTTTTAAGGAATTGAGTGAGTCCGGAAAAATTTCCTAAAATATATACCGCACTTCTTTATAGTTGAAAAGCAGTTCGTGGTCATTAGCATCAGCTATGATTAACTGCCCCATTTCATTGACACCTTTTATGGTGCCATCGAACCTTATTTTACCCCGTTCGAATTTACTTACTATATTTTTCCTGTAAAGAACTTTCTGGTATTCTGTCTGGATTTTCTTAAAGCTCCCGGCTTTTAACAGCATATACCATTTATCAATGCTTTTATTGAGTTGTTCAAGAACCGATTCGGGAGCCACGGATGCCGATTCCAGGTTTATGATGGATGTAGCCGGCGGATTATGCTGGTTAAATTTCTGTTGATTTAAGTTGATTCCGATTCCGGCGATACAAGAAACAAACCGGTTTTCGCGGATAGCATTTTCGAGTAACAAGCCGGCAATTTTTTTATCTTCCACCAGGATATCATTAGGCCACTTGATGGCCACCTGTTTACTGGTAAAGGCTCTGATACAATCATAAACTCCCAGAGAAATGGCCTGATTGAGAACAAAAAAACGGGCGGGCAGAATAAAAGAAGGGTATAGAATATAGCTAACTAACAGATTCTTACCGGGTTCGCTTTCCCAGGCAGAGCCCCGTTGGCCCCGGCCAATGGTCTGATACCGCGCCATTATGACAGTTCCTTCCACCGGCAGGCCATCGTAAAGCAGCCGCGAGGCATAACTGTTCGTTGAATCGGTTTCGTTTAGTTCAATCAGGTTCTCTCCGATAGTGCTTATATACATGGTTACAGGAAGCAGAGCCGTTTTAAGAGGCTGTAAATATAAAAAATGCTACTTTTGTACAAACATAGCTAATAACACCGGATGGTTAAAACAAAAAGGCAGGCTGGCAGACAACCAAAATCAGAATTACCATTAACGAATGCAATTGTTAAGGGAATGCTCGAAAAAAAAGGAAACGATGTTGTGATTATGGACCTTAAGTCGGCCGGAACCAGTATAGCCGACTATTTTATTATTTGCCACGGCGACTCACATACCCAGGTTGATGCATTAGCCCGTTCTGTTGAAGAGGAAGTATTTAAAGCGACCGGAGAAAAACCGGTTTTTAGCGAAGGCCGGCAAAATTCTGAATGGATTTTGCTCGATTATATCAATGTAGTAGTACACATCTTCCTCAGGGAACAACGTGATTTTTACGGAATAGAACGATTTTGGGCCGATGCCGAAACCCTAAAAATATCATGAACTTTAACAGCCAAGGCTTGTTTAAGAGTTACTTTCAATAAACATGTCAGTTTTGCCTCGAAGGAAAATCCGGTGCAAATATGACTTATAACAATCAATTCAGTACCTCATTTAAAATGTCAGAAAAGTCTACAGAAGAAAATACAAACGCAGGCAAAAAGCGGTCGGTTAACCCATTGAACAAAATACCGAAGCCTGGCGGCCCAAAATTCAGTTTTAATTTTTACTGGATTTATGCCATCCTTATTCTGGTAATTTTTGCGGTCAATTTTATGGATTTTGGAACCAAGCCCAGGGAAGTTACCTGGATGCAGTTTGAAAATGAGATGCTCGGTGCCAGCGATGTTGAGAAACTGGAGGTGGTAAATAAGGAGCGTGTAAATGTTTATATAAAAAAGGAAAAGCTTTCGCTGGATAAATACAAGGCTGTAGCAAAAAAAGGTTTTAGTAAATCGGTCAATGAGGGCCCGCATTTTTATTTTACTATTGGTGACGTAGGAACTTTCGAAGCTAAAATGGAGGAAGCTCAGCGTGCGTTTGCACAAAATGATAAAATCGGTATCAGTTATAACAACAATGAACGGAGCTATCTGGACTTTATCTTAACCTGGTTGTTCCCGATATTGTTACTGGTGTTTTTGTGGATCATTATGATGCGCCGGATGGGTGGAGGTGCCGGAGGAAGCCAGATTTTTAATATCGGAAAGTCGAAAGCCACCCTGTTCGACAAGGACATGCACGTTAAAGTTACCTTTAACGATGTTGCCGGTCTCGAAGAAGCCAAGATTGAGGTGATGGAAATCGTAGATTTTTTGAAAAACCCCAAAAAGTATACTTCATTGGGTGGAAAAATTCCTCGTGGAGCATTGCTTGTAGGTCCTCCCGGAACGGGCAAAACCCTTCTCGCTAAAGCGGTTGCCGGTGAAGCCCAGGTTCCGTTTTTTTCGTTGTCGGGATCCGATTTTGTTGAGATGTTTGTGGGAGTAGGAGCGAGCCGTGTTCGGGATTTGTTCCGTCAGGCTAAAGAAAAAGCTCCAGCCATCATTTTCATCGACGAAATTGATGCAATAGGCCGGGCTCGCGGCAAAGCGCCCTCATTTAGTGCCAATGATGAAAGAGAAAGCACCCTCAACCAGCTCCTCACCGAAATGGATGGATTTGGCAGCAACAGCGGGGTGATAATTTTAGCTGCAACTAACAGGGCCGATGTCCTCGACAGGGCACTATTACGTCCTGGACGATTCGACAGGCAGATTTATGTTGAACTCCCCGATTTGAATGGAAGAAAAGAAATTTTTAAGGTTCACTTAAAGCCTGTTAAAACCGATGCCTCGGTAGATATTGATTTTCT
>CAZPKJ010000010.1:0-8104 GCA_964587075.1 uncultured Flavobacteriaceae bacterium
CATTTTAACAAATTCAGTCTTTGATGCCGCCCTTAATGAATAATTATTTTTTTTCTCTACTCCAATTGTTGAATGCGATTCGGTTCCGATATTTTTTCCACATGCTGAACCAGCGCCGTGGCCGGGATAAACAATAACATATCCGGGAAGTACCAAAAGTTTATTTTGAATTGAATCGTATAACATTCCGGCGAGGTCCACTTTGGTAACCGAATCATTAACGGCCAGGTCGGGCCTGCCTACATCGCCTACAAAAAGCGTATCGCCTGTAAACACTGAATGCGGAATTCCCTGTTCGTTCAATAGTAAAATACAGCTTGACTCCAGCGTGTGACCCGGGGTATGCAATAGTTTCAGTGTAATATCCCCCAACCTGAATTCCTCCCCGTCGGAGGCAGGATAAAAATTAAACTCAGCGGCCGCATTGGGACCATAAACAATGGTTGCTCCTGTTTTAGCAGCCAGGTCAAGATGCCCGCTCACAAAATCCGCATGAAAATGCGTTTCAAAAATGTATTTTATTTGTACCCCTCTTTTCCGCGACAGCGCCATAAAGGGCTCTACATCGCGCATAGGGTCAATGACAGCTGCCACACCATCCGATTCAATGTAATATGCGGCTTC
Source organism: uncultured Flavobacteriaceae bacterium (assembly GCA_964587075.1). Classification (GTDB taxonomy): domain Bacteria; phylum Bacteroidota; class Bacteroidia; order AKYH767-A; family OLB10; genus CAZPKJ01. The sequence continues at coordinate 625 of CAZPKJ010000010.1, forward strand.
AGCCAGGCAATTCGTATAAACTTGTTCAATATACATGATAATTCACTCAAAAATAACCCGCTTTCAGGTTGACTGAGAATGACCTCAATCAGTATAATTGATGATTAATATCATATCATTCAGGGTATTGTCAAAACGTATGTAAATGAATAAGTTTGCACCATGAAGCATGTACGCCGTACTCAAAACTTCCACCTTGGAATTTCCATGATAATTTTGGCTGTTTCGGTTGCCGACTGGTTATTGAAACATCAAACGGCTGTTCCGGTGTTGTATGTTGCACCTATATTATTAACTTCATTCATTCCAGGCAAAAGGAGTTTATTCACCTATTCTGCCATTTGTACCCTGTTAAGTATTATATGGTACTTTTTTACAGAACAGCATGTATCGCATACCCTTAACTTGTTTATTTCCCTTTCGGGAATCTGGAGCGCCTGTTTTTTTATTCTTCATTTTAAAAAATCAATGGTCGCTGAATCACGAAACAAAGAGCGGCTCAATGCTTTATTTGAATATGCCACCGAAGGAATTGTTATTACCAACAGTCGCGGAGAAATTGTTATGATAAATCCGATTGCCGAAAAACAATTCGGTTATGAGAAAAATGAACTGCCCGGAAAAAGAATTGAAGTATTGATTCCCGAAAGATTATCTGAGCGGCATGTGCGTCACCGGGAAAAATACGCGCAAAATCCATACCCGAGGCCTATGGGTAAAAACATGTTGTTGTATGCCCGACGTAAGAATAACACGGAATTCCCTGTTGAAATAAGTTTGAGTAACTTCACCACATCCGAAGGTCATTTCATCATTGCTTTCATTATCGATATAAGCGAGCGCAGGCAGGCTGAAGAACGTCTTCAGAAAGAGAAAGATCTTGCACAGATGTACCTGGATATAGCACCGGTTATTTTTCTGGTATTGTCGCAAAACGAACAGGTTGAACTGATCAATCAATATGGCTGCAGAATCCTGGGGTTTAATGAAAACGAAATTATCGGAAAAAACTGGTTCGACAATTTCGTTGAAACCGGGCAACGGGCCGATTCAAGGGAACAGTTTAAAAAGTTAATGGATGGCTCCATGAGTCCGAATGAAAGCGTGCAGTATGGTATTAGTACCAGGAAAGGAACAAACCGGCTGATAACCTGGAAGAGCACCATCATCCGAAATGAAAAAGGCCATGCTGTTGCAACCCTGCACTCGGGTGAAGATATAACTGAAATTCAAAAACAGGAAGCATTGCTTGTTAAAGCCAACACCGAACTACAACAATATTCCAGCGCACTCTCCCAGTTAAACGCCGACCTTGAACAACGGGTTAAAGAACGGACCGAAGAATTGGCTACTCTCATTAATAAACTTGAAAAAACAAATGATGAACTGGCTGTTGAAGTAAAAGAAAGGAGGGAAGCCGAGTTGTTACTACAGAAAAAAAGAGAGGAACTGCGGGAAGCGCTTGATAAGGAAAAAGAATTAAGCGAATTGAAATCAAGGTTTGTTACCATGGCATCGCATGAGTTCAGGACACCCCTCAGTACTATATTATCATCGGCATCCCTTATTGGTAAATACAACGAACCTGGTCACCTTTCGAACCGGATTAAACATATTGAAAGAATCAAATCATCGGTTCACAACCTTACGTCCATATTGAATGATTTTTTATCGCTTGGCAAACTGGAGGAAGGAAAAATATACTGCACCCCTGTTGAATTTGACATAACAGATTTTGTCAGTGAAATTGTAAGTGAATTAAAAGAGTTGACCAAACCAGGACAGAAAATAATTCAATCTCATAAGGGCACCAACAGCAAGGTGCTGCTTGATAAAAATTTAACGCGGAATATTTGTATTAATTTGCTTTCGAACGCGGTAAAGTATTCATCCGAAAACAGTCCGATTGAATTTCTTACTACGCTCAATGAAAATGAATTGATAATTACCGTGAAGGATTTCGGAATGGGAATACCCGAACCGGAACAGCAGCATATTTTCGAACGGTTCTTCAGGGCTAACAATGCCGCCAACATCCAGGGCACAGGACTTGGATTAAACATTGTTAAAAAGTATGTTGAGCTCATGGGAGGGACCGTATCTTTCGAAAGCGTCGCAGATAAGGGTACTACATTCACTGTAATCCTGCCTGTTTCGTAAGTATTTATATATCAATGCTTTTGTCTCATTCAAAACATTTTTCTATAAAAACATCCGTTTCCGTGAATAATACCGGAAGCACCTTGTATTCAGATTTAAACACCAGTTATTTCGTTAAATTTGCCATTGAAAATTGAACCAATCATTTTATCTGTTATGAGAACTATCCTGCTAATAGAAGACAACCGTGAAATGCGGGAAAATACCACCGAAATTCTTGAACTGGCCGGGTTCAAGGTGTTTTCAGCAGAGAACGGAAAAACCGGAGTGGACCTTGCCATAAAAAATATACCCGACATTATCGTATGCGATATTATGATGCCTGAACTGGATGGATATGGCGTATTGCATATACTGAGTAAAAACAGCATAACAGCCGGTATACCTTTTATTTTTCTTACAGCCAAAGCCGAAAAGGACGATTTTCGCAAAGGAATGAACCTGGGTGCCGACGATTATGTGACCAAACCTTTCAATGATGTTGAACTTTTGGATGCGATTGAAACCCGATTGCGTAAAAACGAAAACTTAAAGAAAGAATATTCAAAAAATATGGACGGCCTGAATGAATTTTTCAACCAGGCCGAATCATTTGATGAGTTAATAAAACTAACGGGCGACCGTAAATGTAAAATCTACAATAAAAAGGAGATTATTTTTGCCGAAAACAGCCATCCGGCGGGAATTTACTTTATTGATAAAGGCAAAGTAAAAACCTATAAAGTAAACGAAGACGGTAAAGAATATATTACTGGTATTTATAATGCCGGTGAGTTTATCGGATATACCGCAGTGCTGGAAGATACCGACTTTACCGAAACCGCTGCTGCTCTCGAAGAATGTGAAGTTTGTCAGATTTTACGTCACGATTTTTTAACGTTACTTTACTCAAACCGGGAAGTAGCCAATAAATTTATAAAGCTGCTTTCAAATAATCTCATAGAAAAAGAACAACGCTTATTAAGCCTTGCCTATAATTCGGTACGCAAACGTGTGGCGGAAGCATTACTGATGCTGCAAAAACGGTATACCCAAAATGAAACACAAAACGATCCTGTAATTCACATCTCAAGGGAGGACCTCTCTAATATTGTTGGAACAGCCACCGAATCGTTAATCAGAACACTTTCTGATTTTAAGTCAGAGGGCCTTATCGAACTAAAAGCGGGCCAGGTAAAAATTGTCGACCACCGGAAACTGGAGCATATGAAGTTTTAACTCATGCCCCGGTTTAAATTGGATACTTTTTACTATCTTTATTTTAAAATTATTCCATTATGAACCGGATTCCGCTTTTTTTATTCCAAATAGCTCCTAGTCCATTCATTTCTTTTTTATGCTTTCTTCCCGCCATTTCCCTTCCCTTCAATCATGCTCAAGGCCAAAATAATCTGGGTTTTGAATCGGGCACCTTTGCGGGATGGGCAGCGGCCACAGGTCAATGCTGCCCGGTTTATGCACCAACCACGGGCTTTGATTCCACACGACATTTAATCACATCGGGTGCCGGTTTCGACCCTTATTCAAATATGCTGGTTCCGGTTACAGCTGCAGGCTCATTATTTTCGTCACGACTGGGCAATGATAATCATGCTGCCGAATCAGAAATTCTTGAGTATTCGTTTATTGTTCCCGACGACTCAATGCTTTTAAAAATAAATTATGCCGTGATCCAGGAAGACGGATTGCATCCCGCATCAAAACAGCCACGATTCCGTTTCGAAGTAAGCAGCAACGGTGTTATGATCAATGAATGCAGCGAAGTGCAGGTATTGGGTGGCGACCTTTATCCGGGAAAAATAAAATCGGGCATCCTGGAAATATTACCCTGGCAAAACTCCGTGATTAATCTTTTCGGGTATGAGGGTCAGCCGGTAACCATACGGTTCGAAACCGGGGATTGCAGCCCCGGCGGACATTTTGGCTATGCCTACATCGATGGTGAACTGATCAAGGTTTCTGCAAGTACCAACAACTGCAACCCGGATGGAAGTGTAACCTTGCCGGCTCCAGCCGGACTTACCGGCACGTGGTTTAATGGTTCAACCAGTGATAGTATTATCATAAGCAATCCAATGATTAACAGTAATTATTATTTTGATGTTTTTACCGGCTCTTCATGTCCTGTACGGATTAATTACACATTGGACCACCTGTTGCCAACTGTTCACTTTGATAAGTTATTTGATTGCACAACCATGCAGTTGCTCTGTATGAACAATTCCATTTCAAATGCCGCTTCAGTTTCACAATGGTACGTGAACAATAATCCGGTTACTAATTTGTGGGATCTGAGCTATACCATACCCGGTTCCGGATCGTATCAATTGGAGCTCCTGGTAACACATCCAAACGGGTGCCGGGGTACATTCCGTGATTCCTTAGTTTATGAACCACTGGTTATTGGCAGCCTTTTACTGCACGACACGTGCACCATGTCGCCGGCAAACCTGGATGTTGTATTTATCAGCCAGGGTGACGGCCCGCTGAATTTCAGCTGGCTCATCAACGGTTCGGTCGTGTCAAACGCATCAAACCCGGTTCATTATTTCAGCTATCCCGGAAGTTATCCGGTAACTTTAATAGTTACCGATGGTAACCTTTGCGCCGATACTGCACAGTCGGAGATCGATATCATGGAAGCATTTTTATGTGAAGCTTTAACATACCCTCCATATGTTCCAAATGCTTTTACACCTAACGGAGACGGTATAAATGATTATTTCGAAATAGGACAGACGGATGTCCTGACCGGTGTTGAACTTGTAGTATATAACCGGTTCGGGCAAGAAATATACCGTGGTGCACGCTGGAACGGTAATTCCAATTCCGGTATTTGCCAGCAGGGGGTATATGCCTATGAGCTGACTTATACTATTCATTCAATGAAACGAACTCAAACCGGGCGAGTTTCACTTGTCAGATAAACGGTAAATATCTTAAACCCTAACATTCTTACCCACGGTGATGACATTCCATTTAATTCCGGTCACTATCAGAGCGCATATACGTAAATTTATATATTTACCATCGAAGCTTCATAAGGACTACCTTCACTTTGTTCCACCTTTATACAGCGATGAGTTTTCGTTTCATACTGCTGAAAAAAACTTGTCGTGGAAAAAAAACGAGGTTATAAGAATACTGTTGGAAAACGACGGCAAACTGGTTGGCCGGATTATGGGTATCATTCCCAGTCAATACAATAAAATTAACAATGAAAATACCGCCCGTTTTTATCAGTTTGACTGCATAAATAATGAAAGTGCCGCCCGAACATTATTTGATTATATTGAAAAATGGGCATATCAAAAAGGCATGAACCGGGTCATAGGTTCATTTGGTTTTTCCGATAAGGACCCTCAGGGAATTCAAATTGAAGGTTTTCACCATCCCCCGGTAATTGCATCTGTAAGCCACCAGCCATATCTGGGCAATTTGGTAACATCATGTGGCTATATTAAATTCAAGGATTGTATAAGCTACCGGGCTGAAGTCGAGGATACATTGCCCATTCATTTTTCTAAAATCTACAATCGTATTTTACTGAACCACAAATTGAAATTATTGGAATTTAAATGCCGTAAAGCATTAAAACCTTTCATAGTTCCAATAATGTATTTGATGAACCAGGGTTACCGGGACATTTACGGCTTTGAGTCTTTAACAGAATCGGAAATATATCATCTTTCGAATCAATACTTTAATTTTCTTGATCCTGAACTTATTAAAATTGTTGTGAATGAAAATATGAAACCGGTTGCATTTGTGCTCGCCATGCCAAATATAAGCCGCGGAATAAAACAAGCCAAAGGAAAATTGTTTCCGTTTGGCATCATACCGGTTTATATGGCTCTAAAAAAATCGAATCAGCTCGACCTGTTATTAGGCGCTGTGGATGAGAGTTACCGCGGACGAGGACTGAATATTCTCATGGGAATTGCGCTGATGAAATCGGCCAAATTAAAAGGAATGAACATTATCGACAGCCACCTGATTCTGGAAGAAAACAAACTGATGCGTTCGGTAATGGAAAATCTGGGTGGTGTGATTTATAAACGATACAGGATCTTTCAGAAGGACCTGGTATAAAATCAGCAGCTATATTTTCGCGGTTAACTGCAATGCCATGGTACGTGGCGATTCAATTTTCAAAGGACGAAGTGTATATTCGAGGTTGAAAATATTATTTGAAATAAAAGCCACCGTATAATATTTACCAATCCTGAAACCTACACGTGCATCAAATACCAGGCTGCCTTTATCATGCTCTTCGCGGTATTGACGGATACCCGTAGGAAGAACCGTTGCATCGAGATCATAAAAAGTTTTATCAATATTCTGCATAAATGAATAATAACGGGCACTGCCTCCTATCGAAATTCTTTTATATGAAACCTCCACATCCGCTTTCAAAAGATGCCTGAACCGGTACTTTAAAATATGTTCGCTGGTATCGGTACTGGTATTAAGATAACTCAGTTCGGCCGCAATTCCTCCGCCGGCCTCTGCGCTATCGGTTGCAAACACAAATTCAGGATTCAGTGTTTGAGGTTTTACATACGTATAACCCAATAAAACTGTAACTTCAATATCATTAACAATTTTCCCTGATCCAATCAACGATAACTCATATCCCCGTACTCTCGAATTACCGGTATTCAGGAACCTGAAGCCCGCCGAATCAACGGCCCAAATGGCATAAATATATTCGATGGTGTTTTTATATTCCTGATGAAACCAGGCGAAATCGGCATAGCCGGCAAATTTTCCAATCTTAAAACCCTGTTTAATTCCCAGTTCGGTACTCCAGCTCGACTCAGGCTGAATTTCGGGATTTGAAAAAACATATATCCCGCCGGTTGTAGTAACAATAAATCTTTCGGTGATGGTTGGAAACCGGTATCCCTGCCCGTAACTGGCACGGAGATTAGTTCCTTTAGTTACCTCTAAGTTCATTCCCGAACGGAAAATCGACCTGATAACCTCCTCTTCGTAATTTACCCTGAAATATTCACCTCTCACCCCTGCCTGAACGTTGAGCCGGTTAAAAAACTTCTTATCCAGCTGCATATACGCCGAACGGTTACGAACACGGTTATCGGGCGAACCACTGCCCGAATACAGGTCGGCATGCGAATAGGTGTCGTTATAAAACAAGCCGGCTGTAAAATTCAATCCATCCAGGTTGTTAATGGTCCTGTTTATTAAATACTCAGCCATATAAACGTTGGACCGGTTGCTTTGATTGTTGCTGTTATCGTTATTGGTATGATACCATCGCGAACGCAAAGTATGTTTTGTTCCTCTCAGGCCATAA
>CAZPKJ010000010.1:8114-20618 GCA_964587075.1 uncultured Flavobacteriaceae bacterium
TGTAAAATGCAGTAAAGTCGGTAATAGTCATTGTTCCCGGAAAGGCACGGTAGATTTGGTCGTCGCTGTTACCCCAAACCAGTGAAAAGTTTGAATGTGCCTTCATGGCATTCCCGTTCAATCCCACAGTAAGTCGTTCCGCTTTCGCGGGACGGTAACGTACATTAAAGTTCATCCTTCCAGCCCTGTTTGCCACGTCCGAATTGTCGAGTGTATCGGCTTTTATTGGGATACTTCCATCCAGAATGTAAGGGCCAATAAAGTTGTGATCGTAATTTGCCATTCCGCCAACGATAAAGTCAACCTGCTTAAGTTTTTGCGCATGCGAAAAGTTTATACCTGAGAAATTGGCATTCCCATCCCACCACTTTGCGGACCTGTTTTGTGGCGCACTGTAAAATCCGGTGTAGGAACGCACATAGGTGGACGATTTTTCTTTTGGATATCGTGTTCGGAAATTTATGGTTCCGCTTAAAGCGGCTGAACCGTTCAAAACAGATGATGCTCCTTCAATTATCTCAATTTGTTCAATGTTCTCGGTCGGAATAAAACTCCAGTCGGTACGGCCGGCATCACCCGTTAAAATGGGCAATCCATCAATGAGTGTTGCAACCCTGCTGCCAACCCCAAAGCTGAACCCGCTTCCTCCGCGCATCTGTGGTTCCTCATCGAGAATGATCAGTCCCGGCGACTGCTCCAGGGCCGATTTGATATTGATCGTATTTTTACTTTCAATCAGGCGGGGTTGTATCAGCTGCATTGAAACCGTTACATCCTCATATCGCTGTTCGTATTTACTGGCAGATACCACCACCATATCCATAACGGTAGGATTGGGTTGCAATAAAATATCACGTACAACGGTTGCTCCCGGCCCAATGGTTATCAGGAGGGTATCAGCAACCATTCCTAAAAAAGTAGTTATGAATGAATACGAACCGGGCGGTAATTCTATCCGGTAAGTACCTGAAGTGGTTGAAACGGTGCCGTTAAGTTTATTATTGATATCCAGTATAACGGCGCCGGGTAATGGCTGTTTGTTTTGAGCATCGGTGACACTTCCCCTTAATATACCTGAATCCTGACCCGATAGATTCAACGGGCAAAAAAATAATCCGAATACAATCAGGCGAATCAATTCACTGGAATATACCCTCATAACACATCCACGCAAGTGCAAGCTTAATATTTAAAAAACCGTCCCGCGTTAATATAGTTGCCATTTTTATCGCTGAAACGGAACAGGTACAAACCTTTTGCTAGATGTGACATTCGAACAGCATTATAACCCGGGTCGGCGTATGACTGATACACGACTGTTCCAAGCTGATCAAAAATCTGGAATTGCAAACGGTCGCTTGTGAAATTATCAAACATCCAGTTCGTTTCAACCATAGTATTAAGCACTTGAAGCGGTTTTGCCTGTGCGGTTTCACCCAGTCCCGTGGTATTAAACACCAGGGCCAGGTCATCGATAATTATGGATGAATTCACTACAGGGTTCACGCCATCGCTCGAACTGAGAATCCAGTACGACAATGAGGGTGTTGCTGCTGAAAAATAGGTGATGGGCCGGGAGAAGCGTGTGTAAGTTCCTACCGTACTGTTTGGTGTATTAAACTTCACAAAACCAACGGTGTCGTTTGATGAACCAAGTAATACAAACTGCACAAATCCCGAATCGGCGGCCGATGCAGGAGTATATTTAAACCAACCGGTTATGGAATCGGGACGAAGCGTATAGGGAATGCCACCGGTAACTCCATAGGGAGGTGTAGTTATAAGTGTGGCGGTACTTGCAATTCCATTTGCAGTAACTGTAAAAACCGATTTGGTGGTAAGCTTAATGGCATAATTCCCGCTATGCACGTCGGCCGGTGCTGTGGCACGTGTACAAGTAAATACTCCTACAATGGCTGTATTGGGATTAAGGTTGTTCCAGCCATTGGGGTTCCAGTAATTGGCTACCTGTGTCCAGTTTTCAAAGCCCGGATTGGGCGTAGGATTTTGAGCAATTACCATGTGAATCAATAAGAGATTCAATAATATCATCAGTCGGAATCTTTTCATGGCCATGGTTTTTTGAAATTTAGGAATAAAAAATTGGCGAAATCATTTCTTGTTTATCAATTGTCTGATTTCAACCAGTTTAAGGTTTTACAGCTTCAAAGATAAAAATAAAGAGAAACAAGTAAAAAATACCGTACAAATAGAAAAGTTCGTTATAATACCGGTTAGCAACGGCCGGAGAGCTGATTACTATCCTTTTAATGCTTCGGCACCGGCAACAATTTCGAGGATTTCGTTGGTGATGGCAGCCTGGCGTGCTTTGTTGTATTGCAAACGTAATTCCTTTATGAGTTCACCGGCATTATCGGTGGCTTTGCTCATGGCAGTCATACGGGCACCATGCTCACTGGCATTGGAATCTAAAATGGCTTTGTACAACTGCGTTTTTATCGACTTTGGAATAAGGTCAACAACAATTTCCTCTTTACCGGGCTCAAAAATATAATCATTCGACTTATTTGAGTCTCCTTTTTTGACAGGAGGAGCTATAGGCAGCAGTTGTTCAGAAATAACATACTGTACAGCCGGGTTTTTAAACTGGTTATATATAACAACAACCTGATCGAAATTGCCATCGGCAAATTCTTTCATAACCGATTCGGCAATTTTGCTTACGGCAACAAAATTCAGATTGTTGAAAATATCATTGTGATTCCCGGCGTAAAGACTGGTTTTGCTGAAAAAGTCACTTGCCTTTTTCCCGATGCATAATATTTTAACATTTCCTTTACGTGCCTGTTCCGAAAAATTATCGGACAACAACCGGTTTACAGAACGGATAATATTTGAGTTGAATGCCCCGGCCAGACCCCGGTTTGAAGTAACCGGTATCAGCAAAATACGATTGGCGGGTCTCACTTTCGTATACACACCGGCACCGGATCCATCAACACTTCCCGAAACATTCTCAAGAATTTCTTTCAGCTTGGATGCATAGGGACGCATTTGAACGATAGCGTCCGTTGCGCGCCGTAATTTAGCCGCCGACACCATTTTCATGGCTTTGGTAATCTGCTGTGTTGAGTTTACCGATGCAATCCTTATCCGTACTTCCTTTAAATTCGCCATGCGCTTATAATCATAAACGGAGTTTAATAACTAACCGCTATATCAATTACTTTTTATATTTTGATACCAGTTCTTTAGCAACTTTTTCGAGTGTGCCTGTGATTTCATCGTTGAACTCCCCCTTTTTAAGAGCATCCAGTGTACTCTTATACTGGGCATCGAGCAGGTTGAGAAAATCTTTTTCAAAATTCTTCACTTCACGAACCGGCACATCTCTGAGCAATCCTTTGGTACCACAGTATATAATTGCAATTTGCTTTTCAACAGTAAGTGGTGAGTACTGCCCCTGTTTCAAAATTTCAACGTTACGCGACCCTTTGTCGAGAACTGCCTTGGTGGCCGCATCAAGGTCGGAACCAAATTTCGAAAATGCTTCCAGTTCGCGGTACTGTGCCTGATCGAGTTTCAGGGTTCCGGCAACTTTCTTCATCGACTTAATTTGCGCGTTCCCTCCTACCCTCGAAACAGAAATACCTACGTTGATAGCAGGCCGAACACCCGCGTTGAACAGGTTTGCTTCAAGGAAAATCTGTCCATCGGTAATTGAAATTACGTTGGTTGGAATATATGCCGATACGTCGCCAGCCTGTGTTTCAATAATTGGAAGAGCCGTGAGTGAACCTCCTCCTTTTACTTTGCTTTTGAGGGCTTCGGGCAAATCGTTCATTTGAGCTGCAATTTTATCGGACTCAATAATTTTAGCGGCACGCTCAAGCAAACGACTGTGCAAATAAAATACATCACCGGGGTATGCTTCGCGGCCGGGTGGGCGACGCAACAGCAGTGATACCTCACGGTAAGCGACAGCCTGCTTTGACAAGTCATCATAAACAATCAGTGCCGGACGGCCGGTGTCGCGGAAGTATTCACCAATAGAGGCACCTGCCATGGGGGCAAAAAACTGCATGGGAGCAGGATCCGAAGCGGTAGCAGATACAACAACCGTATATGGCATGGCACCATTTTCTTCCAGGGTTTTTACAATATTTGCTACAGTAGAGCCCTTTTGTCCAACGGCAACATAAATACAGAATACAGGCTTTCCGCTTTCGTAAAATTCTTTCTGGTTAATAATAGTGTCAATAGCAACCGCTGTTTTACCGGTTTGGCGGTCGCCGATAATTAACTCACGCTGTCCACGACCGATAGGAATCATGGCATCAATAGCTTTGATTCCGGTTTGCAGGGGCTCCTTAACCGGCTGGCGGTAAATTACTCCGGGTGCTTTACGCTCCAGGGGCATTTCAATAGACTCACCTTTAATGGGGCCCTTGCCGTCGATTGGATTTCCAAGGGCATCAACCACTCTTCCAACGAGCCCTTCGCCTACCTGGATAGAAGCGATTCTTCCGGTACGTTTAACAATATCGCCTTCACGGATATCGGAAGAAGGTCCTAACAGTACGGCACCAACGTTATCTTCTTCGAGGTTCAGTACGATGCCTTTCAGTCCGCTTTTGAATTCTATGAGTTCACCTGACTGCACTTTTGATAAGCCGTATATACGTGCGATACCGTCGCCGATCTGGAGTACGGAACCAACTTCTTCAAGCTCGTTTTCGGATTTGAATCCGGCAAGTTGTTGTTTTAAAATTGCCGATACTTCATCTGGTCTTACTTCTGCCATTGTGTGGAATGTTATGGGTATTAATAATTGGTTTAATAATCTTTCTGGTAAAGGTTGTCTTTGAAATCCTGGCGCAGGGCATGCAACTTCCGGGTAACTGAGGTATCAACCTGCTTATCGCCCCAGCTCAGCACAAAACCTCCGATGATAGAGGGATCCACTTTTTCAATAAGATCAATTTTATCGGACGTGGTTTTTGCAATCAGTTCAAGCATTTGACTGCGGATGTTATCGTCAACTTTAATTGCAGTAACCAGGTGCGCTGTTTGTTCGTTGTTATATTGTTTGTACAGTTCAACAAAAGCGGATGCTATTTCCTGAATGTAATATTCTCTTTTTTTGCGGGTAATGATTTGAAAAAAGGTCAACGACATTTTTTGTAATTTACCTTCAAAGATCGCCTTCATCACAGCATCTTTCTTATCCGTATTAATGATCGGGTTCTTCAGAAACAGCGCCATCTCCCTGTTTGATTTAATCACCGAGAGCACCAGCTTCATATCCTGGTAAAGCTGAGGCGCCACATTGTTTTCGATTCCCAAATCGAGTAATGACTTCGCGTATCTTCGGGCTATCCGTATTCCTGCCATAATTAAAGTGCTTTCTTTTTTACAGCGGTTAATTCATTTTAATATCCTTCAGCATTTCATTCACCATCTGCTTTTGTTTTTCATCGGTAGACAGTTGCTGACGGATTACCTTTTCGGCAATCTGGATGGATAAAATGGCAACCTGGTTTTTCAATTCGGTGATAGCGGCCATTTTTTCATTTTGAATTTCTTCGCGGGCCAAACGGCGAAGGCGGTCCGACTCCTCGGTGGCTTTCGATTTGGCATCATTAATAATGGATTCTTTCGCTTCACGGGCTTCCTTCAGTATAAGGTCGCGCTGGTTACGTGCTTCTTGCAAAAGTTTTTCATTATCGGCTTTAAGCCCGGCCATTTCTTCCTTAGCTTTTTCAGCGGCATTCAATGCGTCGGAAATAGATTTTTCGCGCTCATCGAGGGCGCCAAGAATTACCGGCCAGGCAAATTTCTTTAACAGGAACAGGATGATCGAAAAGGATATGACCATCCAGAAAACCAATCCAAACGCGGGTTTAACTAATTCCATTGATTCGTTATAATTTTAAATTTTGAACAGTTGACTTTAAAATTCTGTTGTACAGCCAATCGCTGCACAACAGAATTCATTTGGTTTTGGCTTACTTGAACACTACGAGCAGACCAACTACCATTGCGAAGAAAGCGGCACCTTCAACAAGTGCAGCAGTAAGAATCATGTTGGCACGAATGTCGCCAACAGCTTCGGGCTGACGAGCGATTGATTCGAGAGCGGAACCACCAATGCGTCCGATTCCCAATCCAGCTCCAACAGCTGCTAAGCCTGCACCAAGTGCAGCAACACCGTAACCCAGGCCTAAACCTGCGACCTCTCCGGCTTGTAATAAAATTGTAGATAACATAGTTTTGAATTTAATTATATTGAATTGATGAATAAACTTGACTTATATCAGCAGGGCCTCTTCAACCTTTGCATCATGATTGGGTGTATCGTGGTGCGCTTCTTCAACGGCAGCACCTATATAAATTGCCGACAGTAATGTAAATACATAAGCCTGAAGAAATGCAACCAGCAATTCGAGACAAGTCATAAATACAGTAAATACAATGGAGATTATGGCAGCGCCAAACCCCGCTCCGGCACCCATCTCACCAAAAATAAATATCAGGCTAAAAAATGATAACACTATAATGTGTCCCGCGGTAATGTTTGCAAAGAGTCGGATCATTAATACGAACGGCCTTAAAAACACACCCAGTATTTCGATAGGTGTAAGCAGGAACAATACCCATCCGGGCACACCGGGCATAGCGAATATATGATGCCAGTAGTGCTTATTGCCGTTAATTAAAACAATAAGAAATGTAATTGCCGCTAGTGTTAATGTTACCGATATACTTCCTGTTAAGTTAGCTCCTCCGGGAAATATGGGAACCAATCCCAGCAGGTTATTTAACCAGATAAAGAAAAATACCGTGAGCAGATAGGGTAAAAACTTCATGTATTTCTTTTCGCCAATGGAAGACCTGGCAATATCATCGCGAACAAAAATGACCAATGGCTCTATAAGCCCCTGCAAACCTCTTGGTGCCTGTCCGGGGCGGGCACGGTACGCTTTGGCAACTGATATAAACAGATATAAAATAATGAAAATACTAACAAAAAGTGAAGTCACATTTTTTGTAATCGAAATATCCCATAACGCAGCGGTGGCAGCTTCATCAATCACAGCTTCATCAGCATTTCCTGATTCAGTTGTAACGGCAACTATTTTTCCTTTTTTAACAGCAAAGCCATTGTAAACATCATGGCCATGGTGAAATTTCGATGACATGAAAACATGCAATCCCGACTCGGTAGAATATAAAATAACCGGCAATGGAACAGATACCGAGTTTTCGCCCGTTCCCCAAAGGTGCCAGTCGTATGCATCGGAAATGTGTTCGGTAATTAATTTCCCCGGATCAAACTTCGCGCCCTCATCACCCCCGGCTGCCTGCGAATGCTGCACCGGTAAAACCAGGGTGCAAATTAAAAACAGCTTAACTAAAGAATTGAATTTCAATTTGTAAGAACTTAAAATAAAGCGCATTGACAAGGTTCTGGTTTAGCTTTTTAAAACGACCGCAAAGGTAGAAACTAAATGATTATAAAAAACAGGATTGTTTCAGAAATTATAAGGATTGTTGAAAAGTCCTGAAACAGAAGGTAAGCCGCTCAATCTCAATATTTACAAAGCGTAACACGAAAGCAAAACAAACAACAGCCACGGTTATCGTATTCAACCCGGTAATAGTTTGGGGCTCCGGTTTACCGGCCTGCTTCTTTTCCGGAGAATTGTTTGTAAATGGATGCAACCTCAAAGGCGGTATACAACAGGTAAAGGATGAAAAAATTAATAATAAATCCTACAGCAGTAATCTTATTAAATAATGAATATCCAATTAATATAATCATAAACAGAAAAAGCCTGGCAGCTGTGGCACCCATAAAAAACCGGATAAAATGCTGGCTGCTTTTTTTTGCGGCGTTACTCAAACCCCAATGAAACACCAAGGTTACACCCATCATAAAAACCACAAGCACCCACCAGGGAGCAAAAATAAATTTTGGTGAAAGCACATACCCTTCGAGAAGGGTCATCAACCCAAATACCAGAGTTGAAAAAATAAATAATCTGGTTAAAAAGCCGGTAAATGACTGCATTGGAAGCTTATTTTTTTCCCGAACCCCGGATGAAATAATACATTGAAAGTGCCACCGAAAGCAAACTGAACGTGAGTGTAAAAACCGGGATTGATACCTGAATTACCTCATCCAGTTTCATTCCCGCCCAGGTACTAACAAAAATGATAGCCGCCATCTGAAAGCCCATGGCCGAATACCGGGCATATTCGTTAAGCTGTTTTTTCTTTGACTTGAACTTCGGATTGTTTGTCGGCATTTTTCAGGTCCTTAATCATGGGGCCCATGTTGCAGTTACCTGTAAAGCTGGCTCCAACTTCAACCACCAGTTTTCCGGCACTGATATCACCGTTAATGCGGGCAGTCGACTTCAGGAACAACAATTCCGCCACTATGGTTTGTCCTTTTATCTGGCCGGAAACATCGGCGTTCTGACAGGTAATGTCGCCCTGTATCTGACCTGTAGCGCCTACAACCACTTTCGACTTGGATGATACCGAGCCGATGATGGTTCCATCGATACGCAGATCACCAGTAGACCGAATTTCCCCCTCAATTACTGTTCCCTGGCCAATTAAATTGATTGAACCGCCGGTTTCGTTTCCTTTAACCTGGCCGTTTTTGTTTTTGAGATTTTCGAACATTTTCCCGGGTTTTTTATGTTGACTTGCAAATTTAGTTTAAAAATAAGTCAATAAAAAAGGTATTCTCCATTATTTGGGATTTCCTCTCATGAATCTTATGCAAACGGCATACAATTACCGCATATCAGTTCAGATACTTTTCCGCATAAAACTCCTCATACCCATCCAGGTCGCGGGTTTGCATCAACAGCAGCATATTGTCGGGAGAAATAACAATAGACCGGATACTTCCCTGGTCGAATTCGGCAAGCGCCTCAGGATCAGATAGTATACCATCCAGATAACGTATCCCATCTTCCTTATCGGTAAACTCCCTCACCATAATAAACTGGTTTTCGGTTCCCAGAAACGAGTTACTGATCTGCAGTTTTTTAACACTGTAGTATTTTGTGTTGTAATTGGAGATGGCCACCTTAAATGCATTGGAACCGATTACATTATTGTTTGCAAAAACAAACAATACATATTGAATGGTATCCCCTTTGAAAATGAATGGAGTCCTGGCTTTCGGGGCTTCCACCACGTTGGCCGGTGCGCCCTCCTGAGTATTCGTTACCGAATCTTTCCTGCCATAAATGGTAGGGTTGATAAGTGCCAATATTTCTTTGGCTTTGATAGTAACTGAATCCTGCGGATATCTGGAAACAACTGTTTTTAGTGATGCTTCAAATTCAGGAATAGGACGTGTTTGTCCAATAGCCAGCGATTTTAACAGCTCAAACTTAGGGGCCAGCTCGCTTCCCGGAAAAAGTGAGTCCGCCATCGCTTTCCGTTCAATAACATCCTGGTACTGTTTGTTCAGATATGCACGGTAAGTGTTTTCGTAAAAAACTTTTTGAACAGCAACCTTACGCTGCTGCTCTTTATAGTAATCGGGGTTAAGAATCAATTTCGCATATTCACTGTCGGCATACCCGGTAAGAATCATGTTTTTGTAATAATCGGATCGTTCGGTATTTTCAAGAGCCAGATAAATTCGGTAAAGGTTGTACATAGCGGGCAGCTTGTACAAATTATCGGGATAACGGCTTAACAAAGCTTCAAAATTAACACCGGCTTCTTTATTGTCTTTCAGCTGTTCTTTATAAATAAGTCCAACATTGTAATAAGCTTCAACTATCCGCTCGTCCGATTTTGCCTTTTGCTCAGCCGTGACCGGAATGGCGGCCAGGTAGGTTTGCTTTCGTTTAGCGCTGTTCGCCTGCAGGATGGAATCACGAACCGACTCATTCAGCAAACCGGTGCTGTCAAAGGCCACCTCCTCCTCATCGGGAAGCTCCTGGGCATCCACCAGCGTTGAACGATTCGATCTTCTCCAGTTATCTTCCAGTTTGCGGTTACCCCATAACCGGATGAACTCATTATATCCGAAGCTCACCGCCGATTGATTCGAAAAGTACCAGCCGGTGCCTGATGATGCGGGAGTACCTGCTTTGGGACCCTGACCCTGGAAATTAGGGTCACCATCCATCTGCTCTTTGGCTTCGCGCTCGGCTCTTTCCTTTTCTTGTTTTTCCAGTGCCAGTCTGATTTTCTCGGCATTCTCGGCGGCTATCATGTCATCAATAATCTGCTCCCGTTCGGCGGGGCTCTTTGCCGCCAGTGCCTGCAGGCTATCCTCAACATAAATAATGTTCAGGTTTTTTATCAGTTTGGTGAGATTGTTACGCGTGTTGATTATGGTAAAATAGTCGGGGTGATCTTCCGTAATAAACGACGCGGTACTGTCGTAGTATGCCTGCGCGAGTTTATACTCTGGCTGTTTAAAATAAATTTCGGCCAGCTTCAGGTACGACAATGCTTTTTGATTGGTGTTGGATGTACTCGAAGCGGTCGACTTCTGTAAAAAATCTATGGCTTCGGGAGTTTTATTTTCTTTCAGTGAAATTTCGGCGAGCGCATAATATATCTGGTCGAGGTAATCCTGATTTTTCTCATCGGTTAACATCTTTACCAGCATCTTCCGGATGTTTTTTGCGTCGGGACTGTTCACATCGATACACCGTGCCCGGTTCACTTTTGCGTTAAATGCCATTTCGTAAGCCGGATTTGACTTCAGCACCAAATCGTACCGGGCAATCGCCTTTTCATACTCTTGCTGTTTCTGGTAAATCTGCCCAAGTATAAATGCATAACGAATCCGGTTCACCCGCTTTCGCGACATTGCCGTTGCTTTTTCGAGATGTTCGGCAGCTTTGTTATAGTCGTTCTGCAAAAGGTAGTAATTTGCATAAATGGCATTAAAAAACGCTTTCTTTTTAGGCGGAAACTTCGGGTCATCCTTTAATGTGCTTAACAAATAATCGGCATCGGGCATTTTGCCAAGTTGTAAATAACATTGGGTGAGCCACATCAGCGCCTCATACCGGATCGGTTCATTGCGGTACTGTGAAGCCACATACTGAAACGACTCAATGGCCGTCCAGGTGTCGTGCTTATAAAACTGGGCTATCCCTATCAGCAAAAAACATTCAGGAATCCACTTATTCCGTTCTTTGCCATCAATATCCATAGAGTGGCGCTGAATAACGATGGAAACCTTTTTTATGGCTTCATCCATATCGGGGAATATCGCTTTCGCGGAGGACGGGTCACCATATTTGAAAACAGCAAGAATCCGGTCGTACCGGTCGGCCTGGCCGGCGGCTAACGTCTTTGCTCCCTGCTTTACTTTTTCGCGGGCATTAAAATAACCATTGTAGTGTGCCAGGGTTTTATGATATTCACGGCTTAGTATGTTGTTCTTTTTAACGGAACACGAAACCGATGTAAGCACTATAGTAAAAACCAGTGCAAAAAGGAACGAACTGCGGGGAATGGAATATTTCAACACAATATTTGGTAATCAGGTATCAAAATTAACTGTTATTTGTCTGGTTTAGTGTGTTCACGAGTAAAAAACAGGCCATTATAAACTGAAATGATATGGTCTTGTAATTTTACGATATTTGCACCGCTCCCAGCCGAGGCAAACTTAGCGATTGTTTTTGTTTTAACCAATATTGTACTGATCCGGTGGATAAATCCAGGAAAAAAATATACCGAAAACTACGGAATAAATACCGGCTGGTAATTATGAACGATGAAACCTTTGAAGAAAAGATTTCAATCCGTTTATCGCCCCTGAATGTTTTTGTATTTAGCGGTACTATCGTTATAAGCCTGATCACTTTTACTATTTATATTATTGCTTTTACACCCTTGCGGGAGTACATTCCGGGATATGCCGACATCAACATGCAACGGCGACTGGTAGCGCTCACTTACCGTACCGATTCATTAATGAAAAGCCTGGCAACCCGCGACATGTACCTGGCTAACCTCAGAAACGTCATCGACGGCACGGTAGGTACCGATTCGTCTCTTGCACCGGGAGCACCTACGTTGTTACGTTATGATACCATTCAAATTCCTCCGGCAACAGCCGCCGATTCAGCCTTGCGCCTTCAAATTGAATCGCAGGACCGTTTCACCCTTACAACAGGTGGCACCGGACCCTCGAGTGCTCTGAGCAGCTTTTACTTTTTTACTCCCGTTAAGGGAACAATTACCAATACTTTTAGTCCGAAAACAAAACATTACGGAGTCGACATTGTTGCTTCGCCCAATGAGGTTATAAAAACTACGCTCGATGGCACGGTAGTATTAGCCGACTGGACCTCTGAAACCGGCTATGTAATAGCGGTTCAGCACTCTAACAACCTTTTTTCGGTGTATAAACACAACTCGGCGTTGCTCAAAACCACCGGTGATTTTATAAAGGCGGGCGAAGTAATTGCCATCATAGGAAACAGTGGCGAGTTAACTACAGGACCTCACCTGCATTTCGAACTTTGGTACAACGGT
>CAZPKJ010000010.1:20628-25773 GCA_964587075.1 uncultured Flavobacteriaceae bacterium
GTATCGCCGTTAACCCGGTTGATTATATGACATTTTAAAATTGGAAACGAAAAAACGAATTGCCATCCTGGGATCAACAGGATCGATAGGTACACAAACACTCGAAGTAATTGCCTCACAGCACGCCCATTTTTCGGTGGAACTGCTAACGGCACGTAACAATGCCTCCCTGCTGATTGAACAGGCAAGAGAGTTTCAGCCAAATTATGTCGTAATTGCCAATCCACAGTTATTCGACCAGGTGAATAACGCGCTTGAACCTTTAAATATTAAAGTTTTTACCGGAGAGGAATCGATAGCCCAGGCTGTTCAAATGGACTCTATCGACATGGTTGTTACCGCCCTGGTAGGATATTCAGGCTTAATTCCTACCCTGGAGGCCATCAAAACCGGGAAAGCAATAGGTTTGGCCAACAAAGAAACCCTGGTAGTGGCCGGTGAACTGGTAACTGCACTGGCTAAACAACATGGGGTAAACATTTTTCCTATTGACTCTGAACATTCTGCAATTTTTCAATGCCTGCAGGGTGAATGGCACAACCCGGTAGAAAAAATTTACCTCACCGCATCGGGTGGCCCCTTTCGGGGGAAGAGCCCCGGGTTTTTGAAGCAGGTAACCCCACTTCAGGCTCTGAAGCACCCTAACTGGGATATGGGCGCAAAAATAACCATCGATTCGGCTACGCTCATGAACAAAGGCCTCGAAATGATTGAAGCGCGGTGGCTCTTTAACCTGTTACCATCACAGATTGACGTGATTGTACATCCGCAAAGCATCATTCATTCCATTGTTCAGTTCGAAGATGGATCTATGAAAGCGCAAATGGGATTACCTGACATGAAACTTCCGATTCAGTTCGCGCTCGGTTATCCAAACCGGCTGCGTTCCGACTTCCCCCGTTTCAATTTCCTAAATTATCCGCAACTCACATTCGAAAAACCTGATATTGAGACCTTCCGGTGCCTCTCTCTGGCTATAGGCGCCCTTCACAAAGGCGGTAATATTCCTTGTGCCTTAAACGCCGCCAACGAAATAGCTGTCAAAGCATTTCTTGAAGAAAAAATTTCATTCCCCGATATAGCCGACAAAATAAATTACGTTATGGATAAAATTCCATTTGTGAGTAACCCTACACTCGACGATTATATTGCTACCGACAGGGAAAGCAGGAAACTGGCCTTATAAAAACAACTTGTTTACAACTGTGTTACTCATATCCGCGGAAGGGATCCCGATGATATTTGAATTTAAGTTAATTTCACCCCGATAAAAAAACGCGAATAACGAACGATGACTGGATTAATCATGGCCGCCCAGCTGATTTTAGGGCTTTCAATTTTGGTTGCACTGCACGAATTAGGACATTACCTTGCCGCCCGTGCTTTTGGAATACGGGTGGAAAAGTTTTACCTCTTTTTTGATGCCTGGGGCTTTAAGCTGTTCAGCATTAAAAAAGGTGATACCGAATTTGGTATTGGCTGGCTGCCCTTTGGGGGATATGTGAAAATATCAGGTATGATTGATGAGTCGCTCGACAAGGATCAGCTTGCCGGCCCGCCACAACCTTATGAATTCAGGGCCAAACCAGCCTGGCAACGACTCATTGTAATGGTAGCCGGTGTTGTGATGAATGTTATTTTGGGTATTGTTATCTTTTCGGCTACACTGCTGGTGTACAAAAAAGAATATCTTCCCAACGATGAGGTTAAAAACGGTATTTATGCTTACAAGCTCGGACAGGAAATCGGTTTGCAGAACGGCGATAAAATACTGGCCGTTGATGGTAAATCATTTGAACGGTTCGATGACCTGCTTTCGTCGCGTGTTGTGTTTGGGGCTACCTTCCCCGTGCTTCGTAACGGACAACAAATTGAAGTGGTTGTTCCTGACGATTTTTACCGGACTGTTGCCGCAGAGGGAAGATGGAATTTTATTGGAACCGGTGAGTTGCAGTATACCGTAAAAATGGTACAACCTGGTGAACCTGCCGAAGCGGCCGGACTGGCCGCGGGTGATAAAATTGTGGCCATTGACGATGTTAAAATAAACAGCAACAACGACCTTCCTCAAAAACTTGCCGCGCTAAAAAACAGTGAAGTAAAAATAAGGGTCGAGCGGAACGGTAAACTTATCGACCTGTTAACCCAGGTGAGTGAAAAGGGTACAATTGGAATAAGTTACGAAACAAGTTCGGCCATCAGCGACGAATACCGGATGAAAAAATATACGCCCGCATCTGCACTCGCCTTTGGAACAAGCGATGCCATGGAAGCGCTGGTTTCAAACATCAAAGGATTGAAGAAGATATTCTCAGGCGAAGAAAAGGCTACCGATGCCGTTCAGGGGCCTATTGGAATCGCACAAATTTATGGAGGCACATGGGACTGGGGTTGGTTCTGGCGAATCACCGGACTACTTTCCATGGTTCTGGCCTTTATGAACATACTCCCTATTCCGGCACTCGATGGCGGACATGTTATATTTCTCACCATTGAAGCCGTAACCCGCAAGAAATTCAGCGATACATTTATGGAGCGTTCACAAATTGTTGGTATGGTTATTTTGCTTTCGCTGATGGTATTCGCTGTAGGAAACGATGTTTGGAAACATATAATTAACTGATGCGATATTCACCCAACCATCTCATTTGTTCGTTAATATTCATTGCTGTGCAGGCAGCTTGTGGCACATTGCAGGCTCAGGTTAGCGATGTCCCCGACTCGGTCAGGGTCAGCAAAGTAATGCTCATCCCATATGATCACCGTTATTATTTGTCGGATGCCGACAGAGACATAATGGATCAATCGAAAATGGAACCCGTAAAGTTCCGCAATGATTTCAGGCATAACATCGACCGGCATGTTCAACGATCTATCAGCGGAAGCTATTATTGTATTTCACTTCTCAACGACACCGCCGACGCTTTGGAAGAAACCATGCATAAGGTATTGTCGCGTACCGGATACAAGTATGAGAAAGCCATTCCGATTACACCTAAAAGTGATGGAGACGAAAAAGCCGGGGCAAAACTTAAAAAAACGGATGCGTCGCAACACAACGATTTCAATACTGCTACCCAGTATATTCCTGATGAAAAAGATGCTGTTTACATGCGGGCCATTGTAAACAAGCCTAACGAACTTTTCGATGAATTAAACAAAACTTATGATGCCGACTATTTTGTATTCCTTACTCAGCTCGATATCAAAACAAACTACAACTCCTGCCTCGATATAGCCAATAAGATTTACAGGCGCGAAGTAAAGCTTCATTTTACTATTTACGACAAGCAGGCTAATCTGATTGCCGGTACCTATGCCACTACTTTTTTCCCCTCAAACTCCAACCATGCCAATAAAATAATTGGCGACTGTTTTCCGGAGCTTGGAAAATTTGTGGCTTCCTGTTTACCCTAAATCAGTCAACCACCAGTTTCCTGATACAATGATTTTCGGAGTCGGCGACAAAATAATCGCCATCCCTGGTTCGCACAATGCCGGCTGGTGAATTAAAACGCGACCATGGCCCTGCACCGTCAAGAAAAGCAGCTAAACCATCTCCCGCAAGGGTAGTAACTTTTTTACTGGGCGAAATAAGCCTGATTCGGTTGTTTTGTGCATCGCATATGGCAACGGTCCCGTTTACAGCACTTACACCCGAAGGGTTATTGAATTGCGAAAGTGCCCCTGGTCCGTCGGCATATCCCGCAACACCGGTTCCTCCAATAGTAGAAACCATAAGTGACGTTTTGTTGATCCGCCTGATATTCTGGTTTAACGGATCCGATACAATGAGAAAACCCGATGAATCCCAATCGATAAAATTAGGGCTGTTAAATTTTGCCGAAGTGCCAGCACCATCCTGTTGTCCGGGCACATTAGAGCCGGCAAATGTAGTAAGTACCTCAAAAGGATCCAGTTTTCGGATGCAATGGTTGACCGCGTCAGAAATATAAATATTTACCAATTCTCCTTCGAGGGCAATACCACTGGGTTCATTCAGCCGGGCCGACAATCCGGGCGCATCAACATAACCCGGAGTTCCCGGAATACCGGCAACCGTAGTAACATCTCCGGCAAGCGTCAACCGGCGGATGCAGTGATTTAACCTGTCGGCAACATAAACATGTCCGTTTATTTCATCAATTTCCACATCGGCAGGCGCGTTAAATGATGCAGATAGGGGTGGCCCGTCGTTATGGCCTGCAATACCGTTTCCGGCAAATGTTATGGCATCGCCAACCGGCGACACCCGCCTTATCCTGTGGTTTTGTTCATCGGCCACATACAGGTTTCCCTGAACATCTAATGCCAGCCCGCGTGGTTTGTTGTAGCGGACATCCGTTGCGGCTCCATTGGCAAACCCTGATACTCCCGGCTGACCCGAAAAAGTAGTAACGTGTACCGTATAAATATACTCAAACCAGGGCCCCGATACGGCATTTCCGTTTACAACCAGTGAAACCAGTCCCGAACCGGTACGTGGTCCGGGTATAAATTCAATTTTATCCGGTGCTACCGTGGTAACCAGCATTCTTTTAGCATTTATGAAAACAGCAACCGCCGAGGTATCAGTTCCGAAACCGGAACCGGTTAAGGTAACCAGCGTTCCCTTTGGACCCATAGCCGGTACCATTGATGAAATAACCGGCGCACCTGCAGCAGGGTCGTTGTGATCATCTTTTCTGCAGCCTGTAATTAAGATCACCGGTAAGGTCAACAGGCAAAACAGCTTATATAATTCTGACGCTTTCATGTGAACTAAAGGTAGTGAAAAATGTTGGTTGGTGTAACATCAAATTCCACTTAAAAATGTTATTTCCCAAACATTCATTTGCAGCTGCTCCAAAAAGAGATTCCCTATAGCTGAACACCCGGGCATTTTGACTAACTTTGGCGCTATCGTGCATAACTTATCCCTCGACAAAATACGGAAGCCGATCGAAATGGAGATGCAGGAATTTGAAATAAAATTCCGCAATGCCATGCGTTCGCGTGTTTCGCTACTCGACAAAATTATGCATTATATAGTGAAACGCAAGGGGAAGCAGCTGAGGCCCATGTTTGTTTTTTTAACGGCAGGCATGTGCGGGGGTATCAGGGAAGCTACGTTCAGGGGAGCATCACTCATCGAATTGCTGCATA
>CAZPKJ010000010.1:25820-26373 GCA_964587075.1 uncultured Flavobacteriaceae bacterium
TGATGATTCCAATTTACGCAGAGGATTCTTTTCGGTAAATGCCTTATGGAAAAATAAAATTGCAGTACTGGTTGGCGATTACCTCCTTTCGAAAGGGTTGCTTTTATCAGTTGAACACAAAGACTTCGATTTACTTCATATTGTATCGGATGCCGTAAAAGAAATGAGTGAGGGGGAGTTATTGCAAATTGAGAAGGCGCGTAAACGATATTGATGAATCGGTGTATTTTGAAATCATCCGTCAAAAAACAGCCTCGCTCATTGCATCGTGCTGCAGTGTAGGGGCGGCATCGGCCGGCGCCGATTTACCTGTGATTGGCCGGATGCGCCATGCGGGACAATTAATAGGTGTCGCATTCCAGATTAAAGATGATCTTTTCGATTATGAAATCAGTAATAAAACCGGTAAGCCCAGTGGTATTGATATCAAGGAAAGCAAAATGACGCTGCCCCTTATCTATTCATTATCGGCGGCAACCGGTTCCGAAAAAAGACATATCATTAACATTATAAAGAATCACAACACCGATGAAAAAAAAGTGGGTGAAGTGCT
>CAZPKJ010000010.1:26383-31911 GCA_964587075.1 uncultured Flavobacteriaceae bacterium
TCCGGTTTGTGAATGAAAAAAATGGCATAGCCTATGCCACCCGGCGAATGCGTGATATCCGGGATGAAGCATTACAGTTGTTGGCCGACTTTGATGATACCGAATATAAAAATTCTCTTGTCAGCCTGGTTAACTACACCATTGAACGCGAACAATAGCCGGGAATATACATTTAGTATTACTAAAACCGGAGCCATTCATTCACGACAAACCATACTAAAAGTTGACACGCTAAAAACAAATAAGGAATAAATTCCTCATAAACTGTTATGCTCAGGCACCTGTTCCGACTTTCGGTTTTTGCAATATTCATCACCGCGGTGATGGTGGTTATTACACCGGTACTCACTGTAAACAGCCTGCTATACCCTATCCGGGTCGATTCATCCTATATAGTGATGGAACAATTGCATTATGAAAAATTACGAAACAAAGGTGAAGCCGACAGTGGTCAATTTTTTATCTATTCCCCCGGGCAACTGCAACTTAATTATGTAAATTATTCTGTTACGCTGCCCGACCAAATTGTTTTAAAAGGATGGCTGGTAGTTGATTCCCTGCGACGGTTATCACCACTGATATTAATTATTCCCGATATTCAGGAAGGTGCCATTCATTATATTGCT
The DNA here is from genome assembly GCA_964587075.1 of uncultured Flavobacteriaceae bacterium. Classification (GTDB taxonomy): domain Bacteria; phylum Bacteroidota; class Bacteroidia; order AKYH767-A; family OLB10; genus CAZPKJ01. Next base: position 27,010 of record CAZPKJ010000010.1, read on the forward strand.
TCCCTGAAGGAATTCAGTGATCGCGGATTCAATGTATGTGTAATGAACATGCGGGGACAGGGTACCAGTACAGGCGACCAATACGATATGGCAAATCAGGCCGCCGGAGATTTGAACACCCTGGTTTCATCACTAAAGAAAATTCCCTTCATCGAAAAAATCGCGGTGCTTGGTATTGGAAGCGGTGCCGCCATTGCTATAAAGGCTTTTTACGATAATCCGGTGTTTGCTGATGTACTGCTGGTGCAAAATCCGCCTGAAAATATGAATCGGTTTATAAGGCAGCATATCGTAAATGAGTGGGGCGAAATCATTGTTCCCCTGTTGCCTGCGCTCAAAAGAACCTACGAATCGAAAACCGGCATTCAGTTATCGGATTACGATTACGAAAATATGCTTTCATCACTATATGTTCCCAACATGGTTATTGTTGCCAATTATAAATCCAAAAAAACGGTTGACCAATCGGTAGGGGTTTATCATTCCAGCAATTATTTCCGAAAACGGCTGTTGATTGATTATGATTCATTTCAAAAAAAACCGGGATTCAGCAACAGTAAAAAATATTACGATAAAATATCGGCGTTTGTAAACAGTTCACTTCCCGCCAAAACTAAAAAATCACGATTCAGGAAACTGGCACAAATTTAAACGGGAACGCGTTTTAACAGCCCGCCCCGGAACCATTTTACCAAAAAAAAAATGAATACTGCTATAATGAATGACTTAGCGTGCCGCCTCCATGAAATGAGATAGCATGTTTTTCAGTAAATTTGAACCCCTGAATGATCTTTGCCGGCAAGGTATTTCGCCCCATAGCCGGTTCCTTATCTGTAATGATTAAGAAAGAAACAATTGATGTAATAATGGATGCCGCCCGTATTGATGAGGTGGTTGGCGACTTTGTGAATTTGAAAAAGCGGGGAAGCAACCTGCTTGGCCTGTGCCCATTCCATAATGAAAAAACGCCTTCATTTAATGTTTCCCCAAGCAGGGGTATTTATAAATGTTTTGGCTGCGGTAAAGGTGGAAATGCGGTAAATTTTATTATGGAGCATGAACATTACAGCTATCCCGAAGCATTACGTTTTCTGGCCCAGAAGTACAACATAACCGTTGAGGAGGATGAGAGGAACGAAACTACCGATCTGCAACAGATGCAGCGCGAAAGTTTGATGGTGGTGTCGGAGTTTGCCCGTAAATATTTTTCGGAGCAGTTACACCAATCGGAAGAAGGTAAAGCTATTGGCCTCACCTATTTTCATGAACGCGAATTTACCGGCCAGGTAATTGAAAAATTTCAGCTGGGGTATTCACCCGAAAACTGGACTGCGTTCACCGATTACGCAATGCAAAATGGTTACCTGCTCGAAAATCTCGAAAAAGCGGGCTTCACGGTAGTAAATGGTGAACGAAAATTCGACCGCTTTCGCGGAAGGGTTATGTTTCCTATTCATAATATTTCGGGAAAAGTTGTTGGGTTTGGTGGCCGTATTTTGAAAAGTGATTCCAAAACAGCCAAATACCTGAATTCGCCCGAATCGGAAATTTATCATAAGAGTAATATTCTTTACGGGATTTTCTTCGCCAAAAAACAAATTGTTGCCCGTGATGAGTGTTACCTGGTAGAGGGATACACCGATGTAATTGCGCTGCACCAGGCGGGAATTGAAAATGTGGTGGCCTCATCGGGTACCTCACTAACTGTTGAGCAGATACGGTTGATACGTCGCTACACAAAAAATATTACCATTTTATACGACGGCGATACAGCGGGAATTAAAGCTTCCATGCGGGGAATCGATCTCATTCTTGAAGAGGGTATGAACGTTAAGGTGGTATTGTTCCCCGACGGACAAGACCCCGACTCATTCGCACGCAGCCACGACGCCTACCAGCTGGCATCGTTCATTACCGAAAATGCCCGCGATTTTATTGCGTTTAAAACTTCGCTTTTATTGAGGGACGTAGAAAACGACCCGGTAAAAAAAGCCGGATTAATCCGGGATATTGTTGAAACCATTGCAAAAATTCCCGACCCTATTATCCGGTCAACCTACATCAGGGAGTGTTCGGTTATCATGTCAATCAATGAGCAGATTCTCATTGCTGAAATGAATAAAATTATCCGGAAACAATTTTCTAAACATGTCGAAAATGATGAGACCATTGATGTAGTCCCTGATTTTATCATTCCCGAACCACCGGTTTCCGATACCGATAATACCATTTTTCAGGAGGCGGATATAATCCGGTTACTTCTAAACTATGCCGAATCGCAACTTGAATTCACTGAGGAAATTAATGAACGCGAAAATCGAACTATAACCGAAACCGTTATGTCGTTTATTGTGAGTGAGCTTACCCAGGATCATGTTGCTATTGAAGATCCTGTTTATGCACAGATATTTAAAGAATTTGAATCATTGCTGCATAGTAACAAACCGTTCGACGCACAACAGTTTATTAACCACCACAGCGACCAGGTCCGCAGTGTAACCGCCGATTTCCTTACTGTAAAATATCCGCTTGCCAACTGGAGCGAAAGAGGTATCATAGTCAAGGAAGAATCCGTGAGATTAAAACATGCCGTGATCAGTGCGGTTTACGCTATTAAAATTAAACATGTAAACAAACTCATAAAAGCGAACCGCGAAGCTCTTAAAAGTGCCGATGCTGATAATAATGATATTATTCCACTTCTGGAATTTCAGAAAAAACTTGATACTATTAAGTCAAGACTGTCGGAATACCTGAGTATTGTAGTTCTCAAATAGAAACCCGGACTACTTTTTGCCCGTCATCATTTTAAGCATACTTACTTCCATCTCCGTAAGGAAGCGCCAACGTCCCCTGGGCAGGTCCTTTTTTGTTAAACCGGCAAAAACAGTGCGGTCGAGTTTTTTTACTTTGTATCCCAGCGATTCAAATATCCTTCTCACGACCCGGTTTTTTCCCGAGTGTAACTCAACACCAATGATGTTCTTATCATCGGTGGTACTGTAATGGATTTCATCAAAACCAGCTTTACCGTCATCGAGCATAACCCCTTCGGCAGCCTGCAGCATATCGGCCTGTGTCAGGTTTCGATCGAGTTCAACCTGATAAATTTTCTTGATGTTGCTGCTTGGATGAGTAAGTCTTTTTGTAAGTTCACCATCATTGGTAATCAGCAACAGGCCGGTGGTATTCCTGTCGAGCCTTCCAACCGGAAAAATCCGTTCCCGGCAGGCATCCTTTACCAGATTCATCACCGTTTTTCGCTCATCCGGATCATCGGTAGTGGTTATAAAATCTTTGGGTTTGTTTAAAAGCACATAAACCGGCCTTTCGGTTTTCAGTGTTTGATCATGAAACTTAACCACATCACCCGGTTGTACTTTTGTGCCGAGTTCCGTGATAATTTCACCATTAATTGAAATAACCCCGGCTGTTATCAGATCATCCGCTTCGCGTCGTGAACAAATACCCGCGTTGGCAATATAACGGTTCAGGCGAACGGCACCCTGCACCGAGGGGTCGGCCGATTTTTTAGGTTTGCGTTCACGGTGAGGGCCATTACGGGCACCTCTTGCAGGTTTATCAAATCGGCCGCGCATTTCTTTGGAATGATCGCGGTCGGCATACCGTTCCCGTTTTTTTTCAAAGGGCTTTGGCTTATGGCCACGGCTACTATAACCGGGCTTATCCCGTTTTAATTCGTTGCTGCTCTCAGTTCCGCCATCCTTGTTATCAGAAGCGGGTTCACCGCGGGTATATGGCCTCCGTTCGCGGTTATCACTTTTATTTCGTGAACGGCTTTCCTGGTCGCGCCCCGAACCTCTCCGGTATTCATTAAAAGACGATTTACTGCCTGTTCGCCGGTTTTCGTCGCTTCTATTGTTGAAGGATTCTTTTCCTGAGCCGGCGATCCCTGTATCGCCAAACTTCCGGCTCTCATTACTTTCGCGATCGGGCCTGTCGCGGTCACGCTCCCTGTTGGGCTGGTCATCCCGGAAACGGTTATTACCAGCGGCAGCCGCTTTACGCGATTTTTTTCGGGCAATTTCATCATCGGGAAAAAACTCACCCTTTCTCTTGCGCAAAGGCGTTCCATCAGGCTTGTTCCAGCCGCTGCGGTTTGAACCTGTTTTTTTATCCCGTGACCGGGATTTATCATTTCTTTTGTCGCCCCTTTTATCCGGTTCCCTTGCCATTTTACTGAAATTGAGTGGCAAAGATAAGTAATTGGCCTGGCATTCGCTCATATTGCCTGATGAATGCCCTTATGAAATGATGGTTCATGCGGAGCTTCAGAAGTTCATAAAAGGGTAAAAAGCGTCTTCTATATGTTCCAGGGTGTGGGTATCACCGTGATCAATAATCGTTATCAAATCGTACCTGACTTCGGATGAAATTCCTTTAAGCTCCATGTAAATGTCGGTGCATTCATAAATCTGAAGCAATTTTTTTTTGCTGACCGTATCATCGGGATCGGCGTGCTGGCTCTGACTTCTGGTTTTAACCTCCACAACAACCAGACGGTTATCATATGTGGCAATTATATCCAGTTCGAGGTATTTATACTTCCAGCTTCGCTCCAGAATATGGTATCCGTTTTTGATAAGGTAGGCAGCGGCAATATCTTCGCCTTTTTTACCCAGTAAATTATGTTCGGCCATTGAAAAACATGAAAAGGTTTAACTATTGAACTTGCGGAAATAAATTTTCCGAATTTTTATATATTTCAAAAAGTAAATATAAAAAAATAACTGTTCCGGTTATTAACATTGTACAAAAAACGAATGCGCCACGGTACAACTAAAATGACAACACTACTCTTTCGCCAACCTGCAATTTCACTTTGCGGCCAAAAATAAGCGGGAAGTTATTTTCAAGATGTCCTGCCGGAAATCCAAAACA
>CAZPKJ010000011.1:0-31345 GCA_964587075.1 uncultured Flavobacteriaceae bacterium
TATACCGGGTGAATAATTTGCGAAATAAACCACGGTAACCCCCTTTCGAAACGTTAACAGGCAGGTAGCGCGACCAGTGTTCGGTAATTACGTACGGTATATTATAACGGAATCGCAGATAAATCGCGGGCAGGGCTGTACGGCTGAGAATGTGAACATGTGATATTGCAGGCTTGCCAAACCGGTTCAATGCAAGATGAACGCCTTTTAAATAGCAACGGAGATAATTCAGAAAATTTATCAGCCGGCTTTGCGCTTTACCAAAGTAAATACGAATTTCAAAAATATTTTCAAAACTGTTTTCAGTTATTTGGGTTTTACCTTGCGGGATATGTGTATCGGCAGTTACATAAACCACACAAACATCATGAAGAAGCGATACGGCCTGTGCATGTTTTTGTACAAAGAGCCCAAGCATGGGATCGTTACGGTCGGGATACCAGCGGGGAATGAACAGGATTTTTTTTCGTTTCAAAGTATTGCCCGTTTATTTCCTGAATTTTAACCTGATGGAATTACCAATAACAACAATATCGGAGAATGCCATCGAAAAGGCAGCTACCATCGGGCTCAGATATCCCATAGCCGCTACCGGTATGGCTACAATATTATAGGCAAATGCCCAGAAAAGGTTTTGTTTGATGGTAGTGAGGGTCAGGCTGCCAATACGAAGCGCCCTGCTTACACCACTCAGGTCGGTATTGTTCAGGATAATGACCTGTGCCGAGTTTATCGCCACTTTGGTGGCCTCACCAAATGAAATTCCGATATCGGCGAAAGCAAGCGACGGGGCGTCGTTAATACCATCCCCAACCATCAGCAGGCGGCCATCTTTTTTTAATTGCAGTATGATTTGCGATTTCTCATCGGGCATTTTGCCATAATAAACTTTTTCAATGCCCAGTTGCCCGGCTATTTCCATACACCGGTTTTTCTGGTCACCGCTTAGAATTACAGGCTCAATATGGTTGTTTTTTAGTTCGCGTATCAGTTCAATGGCGCCGGGTTTCATTTCATCTCTTAAGTCGATAGTTGCAATAAGCTTATTGTTAACCGAGAGATAAACCGAATGGTTATGGTTTGCGGTAATATGCTTGTGCGACTGAAAAGATCCTAAAATATATTTATTGCCCTTGTTGTCGGTAGCATGAATTCCAAGTCCTTTTTCTTCTTCAACATTTTCGAACGCGATCCATCTGGTTCTTTTTTTGCCGAGTTCATTCACCAGTGAAACCGCCAGGGGGTGCGAAGAGTGCTGTTCGAGGCTGCAAATAATATTAGCCGCATCTTCTTCGCTGATATCAGTGGTTTCAATCGATTTTATTTTAAAATTGCCGGTTGTAAGGGTACCTGTTTTATCAAAAACCGCGGTTTTTATTCCTGTAAATAGTTCCAGCGTTGCACCACCCTTAATCAGGATTCCGTTGCGAGCAGCTTTGCCCAATCCAACGGCAACAGCGGTTGGTGTAGCCAGTCCCATGGCACAAGGGCAGGAAACAACCAGCACCGCCACCGCACTCATTATTGAAACCGCCAACGTTTTATCGAAGGTGTAAAAACTGAACAGGAAGGTCAGTAGCGACACCAACAGCACAGCAGGCACAAACCAGGCGCTCACTTTGTCGCCCAGTTTTTGAATTTCGGGTTTCGATTGCTGTGCCTGTTTAACCAGTTCAACAATTCCGTACAGCGCGGTTTGATTACCCGATTTTTCAGTGACCACTTTGATGGATCCGGCCTGTACCACTGAACCCGCCATTACAAGGTCACCAACAGTTTTTGAAACAGGCAAACTCTCCCCGGTAAGGGCAGCTTCATCAATGTTTGCATGGCCCCAGTATACTTTGCCATCAACAGGTACCGGGTCACCCGTATTCACCAGTACCGGGTCGTTTTTACGGATTTCGGATACGGAAACTTTTTCAATGGTTTCGCTCTGATCCTTTCCAATGATGATCTTTCCGGCAACAACCGGCTGCATGGCAGCAAGTTCTTTCAATGCATGCGTGGTACGCTTTACCGATCGCTTTTCAATAATGTTTCCCAGCATTACCAGTGTAATAATAGTAGCCGTTGTTTCAAAAAACATGAATTCCGAAACAGCAGATTCACCATAATGCATTATCATTCCGGTTACGCTGTAAAAAAATGCCGAGGCCGAACCAATCGTTATCAGTACGTCCATATTTGGAATGCCGGTTTTAAGTGAACCCCACGCGCTTTTACCAAAGTAGGAGAGACCCATTAAAAATACCGGTAAGCATAAGGTTAACTGAAAGGCCGGATTATGAAGCAGGTGCCAGTCGATAAACATATGCAACAATAACGGAACGGTAAGCAGGGCGCAAATCAGGAATTTAAATTCGAGTGTCCCGGTAAATTGCTCCTTTTGACGTTCACTGCCACGACCGGCGGCAGCAGCCACACGGTACCCAAGGTTGTTGATCCCGCTTATTACTTCGGGAAGAAATTCGGCTTTTACCTCTTCAAAGGTTACCTCACCCGATGTAAAATCAACCTGCACGTCGCGCAATCCCTTTTTTTCGAGATAACGGCTCACACCTGCAGCGCAATTGCTGCAGGTCATGCCCTCGACATTCAAAAGTGTTTTTTCGGTCATTTCCTTACTGTGGTTGGGGCAAAATTAGAGCTTCGGTTACGATTTCAGGAAATTTAAGGCAGGCAGTTGCAATTATCATTCAATTAGTTAATTTTGCACTCCCTTCAAAAGAGGGTAGGATTTCGAAATACTGATATCCTGTTTAGCGGTAATTTCGCTTACATGGTGATTGTAGCTCAGTTGGTTAGAGCGCCTGATTGTGGTTCAGGAGGTCGCGGGTTCGAGTCCCGTCCTTCACCCTTGGTTGATTTATGCAATCATTTACCAGCCTGATACTCTTCCCAGGTTTTTTCCTTAAAAATATTATCCCCGAAATACACCAGTATTGGCATCAGCTGCTCTTGTGTCATGTAGCTTTGAACGGGTGTTGTCATGAGCGAAAAATTCTCATCGAGCAAAACATACGAAGGGTAACCCATTTTTCCGCTTAACAAAGAAACTGCCAGTTCATTGGCTTTGTATTCGGGAATGAATTTAAATTCCTTGTCGCGGAACCTGATTGTATCTTTCGTTTCGGCATTGAGCTTAACCGGGTAAAAATTGGAGTTGATATAACTCACAACTTCCTTTTCCTTAAAGGTGGATGCATCCATTTTTTTGCACCATCCGCACCAGTGGGTATACACATCAATAAATATTTTTTTAGGCGACTGCTCCGATTTTTTTACCGCATCTTCGAAACTAAGCCATTGAATGCCTTCGGGCGAATTTACAATGGCGTCAGTGGCCGGCCGAAGGGGCTGACCATTACAGGATGAAACCGTGAATGCCACTGCTGCAATGGCGACAATATATATTTTATAAACAGAACTCATCGTTATTTTCATAGATTCAGTATTTGACAGGGAATGTTTAACAGCGTTATTACAATTAAAGAGGGATATTGTTTTATTTGTTTCTATGCGCTTTCGCGGATAATCATAAGGGGCATGCCTGGATTCATTTTCGGGTAGCTATACGGTACAGGATAAACGCAAGTAACACGAAAAACAGTGTGCCAAGCAGCTGAAATCCACCCGAACCCAATGCGGAGGTCAGGGAATGTTCGAGGCTAATTTTTTCGAGTGACGCCGATACGTTATCATTCACCGACAGCAGAGCAACCATGACTCCGGCAAGAGCTCCTCCGGCCACCAGCCCGGTAGCAAACAAGGCACCTTTGCCCAGTTCAGCATCTTCGGTAACCAGTTTTTTACGCTCCGCCCGCCAGTCGACCAGCCCTTTGATAGCACCTCCGGCAAAAATAGGGAGGGTAGTCGATAAGGGCAGGTAAGCACCAACCGCGAACGAGAGCGATTTTACACCACACAATTCAACGGTAATGGCCAGAAATACACCTACCAGCACAAATTGCCAGTCGAGATTGAATGAGAGCAGCCCTTTAATGAGGGTCGCCATCAGGGTTCCCTGCGGGGCGGGAAACTTATCACTGCCAATGGCATGTGTAATCCCCTGGCTGGCCATCTCAGCGGTAGGCTGATCCAGAATTTTTACGGTTAACCCTATTACTACCGATGAAACGATAGCTCCAATAAACAGGGCGAACTGCTGGTACCGGGGAGTGGCACCTACAATGTACCCGGTTTTTAAATCCTGAGAGGTGGCCCCGGCAATAGCGGCGGCAATACAAATCATACTTCCCACAACCAGTGCCAAAGGTTCAAATACTTTTCCCGTCCAGCCGACTGCTATAAACACCAGGGCTGTGCCCATAAGCGTGGCTATGGTCATTCCTGAAATGGGGTTCGACGAAGCCCCAATAATTCCCACAATACGACTCGAAACGGTTACAAAGAAAAATCCAAATATCACTATCAGTACACCAATGAGAAGCTTGTTCATGATGTGGTCGCCAGGAATTTGTGGTAAAAATGCCATCAGTAAAACCAGTGCAATACTGCCTAGTATGACTGTTTTAAAAGAAAGATCATTATCGGTCCGGGCCACTACGTTACCCGATTTAGCTTCCTTCATACTGCCAATACTTTCCTTAAAGGAGGATACTATGGTTGGCAGGGTTTTCAGCAGTGTTATAAACCCGCCGGCGGCGACGGCACCCGCTCCGATTTGTCGCACATAAGCACGGTATACTGCTGTAGCGGTATTATCGAACGTGTTCATTTCGGGGTTCCAGCCCCCGGGACCACCGGGTGTAAGTACATCTCTGAGATAACCAAGCTTTACCAATTGAAGCGCGATGGTTTCACCAGGGACCAAGGTTGCCAGCAACGGGATAAGCCCCAGCCAGGCCATCACACCGCCTGCAACAAGAACACCTGCTATTTTAGGCCCGATGATGTACCCCACACCCAGGTATTCCGGAGTAATTTCACCGTTAACTGTAGCAGAAGGGAAAAACTTATTGGTTTGCCGGCTCACAAACGATGGTGTTTCGGCAATTACATGAAACACTTTTTGCAGCACGGCATATACCATAGCTACGCCAAGGCCCCAGTAAGCTGTTTTGGCAAAATCGCCCCCCTTTTCTCCCGCTATCAGAACCGATGCACATGCCGTGCCTTCGGGATAGGGCAGGGTTTCATGTTCCTTGACAATGAGTGACCGCCGCAACGGGATCATCATAAGTGTGCCCAGTAATCCGCCAAATGCGGCCAGCGTAAAAATGGTCCAGTAATTAAAAAATTCCTCTCCCGAGCTTACGCCCGATTCATTCACAGACAGGAATAAAAATCCCGGCAAGGTAAAAACAACACCTGCAGCAATTGATTCACCAGCCGATCCGGTAGTTTGAATAATATTGTTTTCGAGAATAGTAGTTTTAAAAAATTTCCGCCCCAGCGAAATGGCGATTACGGCAATAGGTATGGAAGCCGAAACGGTTAGTCCGGCCTTTAAGGCGAGGTAAACGGTTGCGGCACCAAAAATAATTCCGAACATGGAACCCAATAATATCGACTTGACAGTAAATTCGGCAACACTGTCGGTAGCTGAAATATAAGGTTTGAAAATTTTCTTAGCGGGTGTTTCCATAGTTTGATATGAGCGTTTGAAACGGTTTGCAGAAATAAAACAGCTTTTAAGAACGAAAGAGCCTCCGAAAGGGTAATGTTACCCGGTCCGGAGGCTCTTTATAGCATTTGAATCATGATGGCGTATTACCGTACCCCATGCATCATCCGGTTGAGTGGTTTGGAAATAAGCATCAGGAACAGACCAATGCTTACTGTTACCAGTCCCATGGTGGTATAAACATCGGTGTAGGTAGCCAGTGTTGTTGCCTTATCGGCGACTTCGGCCACAGAGCCGTCAGCGTTTTCGTGGGCACCGGTTAGTTTGGCAATAAGGGCGGCAACATAATTTGATCCCGCAAAGGAGAGGAACCAGGCTCCCATAGCCGTCCCGGTCATATCTTTTGGAACCAGTTTGGTTACCATGCTCAGTCCGATAGGTGAAATGAAGAGTTCTCCCGTGGTGTGCAAGAAGTAGAGTAGTGCCAGAGTCCATAATGGTACCATGAAAGCAGCGGATACCGGGGCAATTTGCACTACCAGGTAACCACATCCAAGCATGATGATTCCTATTCCGAACTTCATCGGGATATTGGGGTTTTTCCCGATCTTACTCAGGTAAACCCACATCATAGAGAAGAGCGATCCTAAAACGATAATGAAAAACGGATTAAAGAACTGCGTAGTGGCTGCACCCATTTCCCAGCCCCCTATGAACCTGTCGACGTTGCGGTCGGCAAATAAGGTTAAGCTGGTGCCGGCCTGTTCGAAGCAAGCCCAGAATACGATGTTGAACAGCATCAGGATAAGGAATACAATCATCCGGTCGCGGAGCACATTGCCCTCTTTGATACCTCTCGAGAGCAAACTGAATATTACATAAGCTGCCACAGCCAAAAGCAATATCCCTACAACTTCGGCATTAACCAATAGTAAATACAGCACAGGTATTACCAGCAGTGAACCTAAAATTGTGGTTTGAAACTGTGTTAACGGGCCCAAATAGGGGCTGTGAAGTTTTTCAGGGTTAGGGGGATTAGAAACTTCCCTAAATGTTTTTTGTCCGCCGGTGAAAAACAGAATACCGGCAAGCATACCAACACCTGCGAGTGCGAAACCGTAATGATAACCAAATTTTTCACCTACTTCGGCACAAACGGTGGTGGCCAGCAAGGCGCCAATGTTGATTCCAATGTAAAATATGGTGAATCCCGAATCGCGCCTTGGATCGTTATCCTGGTAAAGTTTTCCAACAATAGTTGAAATGTTGGCTTTAAAATAACCGTTTCCAACAATAATGGTTCCCATTCCTATGTACAGCCAGTGCTCGGTACCTCCCAGAATCATAAATTCACCGATGGCCATCAAAATACCGCCGAGGATTACCGCTATCCGGTAACCAAGGATGTTGTCGGCAATTTTACCACCAAGTACCGGTGCCGCATAAACCAGTGCCGTGTATGCACCATAAATTGCGAAGGCCTGGCTGTCACCTTTCATCAGCGATTTAATCAGGTACAGGGTCAACAGGGCCCGCATCCCGTAGTAACAGAACCTTTCCCACATTTCGGCCATGAAAAGAACATAAAGTCCTTTGGGATGGCCCTTGCTTATTGCGACATTGTCGGTCATAAATAGTTGTTTTTTAGTTGTTTGTTAGAGGTAAGTGAATGAATGGTTTATCTAAATTCTTTTTGAAATTATCGGAATTACTGGTATTGCTTTTAGTCCCCTGTTTAAAAGTTGAAGCCGCTAATGTACATTTTTTTTAATACCAAAATCCGGCCGGCCGCTACCATATCAGTGTGAGGGCAATTTGCTCACATAAAAAGAAATATGCTGTTGATATTCTATTCTTTTGATTATTTTTACCAGCCAACCCAACTTCACTGAAACATGAGAAATTTAATGATTGCCTGCATGGTTTTCCTGTCGGGATTCTATTATCCGGCGGTATCGCAAACATTTGTGACTTCAACAGGAGGCCTTATTCCTGATAACAATACGGAAGTATGTTTTCCAATTGTGGTGAGCGGAGTGGTTCCACAAATTGATTCAACCTACGGAGTGACGCAGCTTTGTCTGGATATTACTCATACATATGTTGGAGATTTGCGTTTAACCCTGAAGGCTCCCGATAACACCGTTGTTCTGCTTGCCAATCACGTAGGGGGCGGGGGAGATAATTTTACAAGCACCTGCCTGGCCATGAACGGTGCAGCGGGCTGGATCATTCAGGGCAGCGCTCCGTTTACCGGTACTTACATTCCCGAAGAATCACTGAATATATTTAATACCGGTATGAATCCCAACGGTACCTGGAATGTTTGTGCCAGGGACGAGGTTCCTGCCGATGTTGGCAACCTGAACTTTGCTGCCATTACATTTGGCCCGAATCCTCCTCCCGATCCCGGACTTCCTCCAGGGGTTTGCAGCACTTCCAATGCCTCGGGTTGTGTTTGTCCCGATACCACTACTATTGATTGCGACCTGCTGCCCGACATGACCGCTTCGGCGCTGATCATTCAAAACCAGCACACCGAGTTTCCCGGTTATCTTACCTTGTCGAATGCCACACCCAATATCGGCTACGGGCCACTTGAAATCCGCGGTGTTAATACCTGCTACTGTGATACAGTAATTGTTGGCTGTCTCACTCCGATTTGTCCCGACGGCAGCTATCCCAAGCAGCTTATAACGCAAAGAATTTATCACAAAACCGGACAGAACATGACTTTCTGGGACCGTCCTGCAGGAACCATGACCTATCATCCCACCCATGGGCACATGCATGTTGACGACTGGGCAACGTACACCTTACGTGTAGGCACTACCAGCACGGATCCGCTCAGCTGGCCCCTGGTAGGCGACGGAGCCAAAGTAAGTTTCTGCCTGGTCAATCTGGGGTCGTGTACCGGTAATCCGGGATATTGTGTCGATTCACTGGGCAACACCATTACCGGAATCAACATACCCAACAACGGGCTGGGTTCGGTAACCGGATGCGGAAACGCACAGGGCATTTATACGGGGAGCCTCGATATTTACGGACAGGGTCTGGCTGGTCAGCGGATTGATTTTCCGGGTATTTGCAATGGCGACTATTACATCATTTCGCATACCGATCCCAATGATAATATGCTTGAGATGGATGAAAATAACAATCACGCTGTAGTGCCCATTACCCTGACACAGCAGGGCACAGGTCCGGCGAATCCAAACTTCAGCTTTATTGTTAACGGGTTAACTGTTGACTTTACATCCGCCATACCAGGTGTAATATCTTATCAGTGGACCTTTGGCGATGGCGACAGCTCGAATGTTGCAGTTACATCGCACACCTATGCAGCACCAGGAACTTACACCGTGCTGCTTGAATTATTTAATGGAACATGCAAAGCGTATGTTGCGCAAACAGTAACAGTAAACAGCAGCGTTGCCGTGGATGAGGCCAACCAGTTTTCCAATGTAACCATCTCACCAAACCCTTTTGAGAATACAACCGTGCTTTCTTTCAGTACCAATGCCGAATCAAGAGTTAAAATTGAACTCATGAATCTTCTGGGTAAAACGGTAAACGTAATCAATGATGGCATTGCAGCAAAAGGGCAGCATACATTTGAAATCAATCCGGGTAAAACGGGTACATTTCTGCTGAAACTATCCGGTGAACATGGGTCGTCGGTTTACAAAATTGTAAGCTTGCGCTGATGAGTTAACAGGAAGCGATACATGATTACACAAATTATTTGTGTTCTCCCTGGCTGTAAGCTTCAATAATATCCTTCACCAATTTATGCCGGATAACATCTCTTGCGTCAAGCATAACGAAGCCTATGCCTTCTATGCCGTTGAGCAGTGCCAAGCCCTGAATAAGTCCGCTCGGTGAATTTTTGGGAAGGTCGATCTGGGTCACATCACCGGTAACGATCATTTTTGCCGAGGGACCCATCCGGGTTAAGAACATTTTGAGCTGGCTTTGTGTGGCATTTTGCGCCTCATCCAATATCACGTACGCGTTATCCAGGGTACGGCCGCGCATAAACGCAAGCGGCGCCACTTCAATGGTGCCATTAGCCAGGAAAGCCTGAAGCTTTTCGGAGGGGATCATATCAAAAAGCGCGTCATAGAGGGGTCGCAGGTAGGGGTCGATTTTTTCTTTGAGGTCACCCGGCAAAAAACCAAGGTTTTCACCTGCTTCAACAGCAGGGCGGGTTAAAATGATACGTCTTATTTCGCGGTTCTTCAATGCCCTCACGGCAAGAGCCACTGCGGTGTATGTTTTGCCGGTTCCTGCGGGTCCTATGGCGAATGTAATATCGTTCTTCATGCAACATTCAACCAGCCGTTTCTGGCCTGCGGTACGGGCTTTGACCAGAATGCCCTGCTGTCCGTACACCAATACGTCGGTAGAGGAGAAAATTTTATCATCCTGCGACGGCTCTCTTTTCCCTTCTAAAAAATCGGTAACAAAGGCACTTTCGAGCCTTCCCTTTTCTTCGAACTCATGAATCAATGTTTCAATGACCGATTCAAGCTTGCTCACCTGCAGGTCGTCGCCATAAACTTTTAACTCGTTTCCACGGGACACAATCTTCAGGGTTGGAAATTTCTTTCTTAATAAGTCGAGGTTAACATCGTTAACGCCATAAAAGTCGACCGGATTAAAACCGGCAGGGATAATAATTTCTTTCAAATCGGTTTATTTGGCTGGTAGTTAAATAGCAATTTTTGCAAATAGGTGATAATGTGCCGGAGTAAACTTTTGTTGTTTTAGGGTTCCGTTTTATCGTCTGTTGTATAGGTATCAAAGGGTTCGGTTGTTATTAACCCCGTTATTAAAATACCCGGGCACCTCATCAGGTTCAACTCAGAATCCATAATTTTGACGATTCCAAAATTAGAAAATCATTATCAATAAAGGATGCCTGTTGTAACATTGACAACCGACTGGGGAACCACCGATTACTTCACCGGTGCCTTGAAAGGTGAGTTGCTAAGTGCGGCCTCCAATATTACCATCGTTGATATCAGTAACAACATCACCAAGTACGATCAGGTTCATGGCGCTTTTGTGCTGAAAAACTCCTGGGACCGGTTTCCTGAAGGCAGTGTACATATTGCAGGGATTTGTAACGCTTCGAGCGAACCGGCTTCATTACTGGCGGTTGCTTACCAAAAGCATTTTTTCCTGGGTCCCGACGACGGCTTTTTTTCACTGGTATTTGATGAGATACCGGAGGAGACCTATCATGTAAAAAATGCCAGGGGTGATAATGTAAAGCTAACCTCTAAAGTGTTTGCAGCATCGGCCACCTTTCTGGCCAGGGGCGGAAAAATTGCCGATATGGGCGACAAGCCGAAAGAACTGCACCGCAAGTTGATGTTAAGGGCTACGGTGGAAGAGAACACGATCAAGGGATCGGTTATTTATGTAGATTCGTTCGGTAACCTGGTTACCAATATTACCCAGGCTTTGCTCGACAGGTTTGCCAAAGGCCGGTCATTTGAGGTGGTGCTGAAGAAACGTGAATATGGCATTCCCGAAATAAGCGATAATTATTATCAGAGCGGGCAGGGGAACCTGCTGGCTTTGTTTAACGAAGCCGGGTACCTTGAAATAGCCATCAGCACCGGTAACGCATCAGGCTTGTTGAATATGAAGTTTGGTGATATAGTTCGAATCGAGTTCAAATGATTACACGCATAGTTAAACTCTCCTTTCATCCCGGCCATGTGGAAAGGTTCTTTGAATTATTCAACCAGGTGAGCGACCCTATCAGCAATTTTAAAGGATGTCATTATCTTGAAATGCTGCACTCGGCCGATCAGCCCGGTATTATTTTCACGTACAGTATCTGGGATAATGTTTCCAGCCTCAACACTTATCTGGAATCTCCATTGTTTGCCAGTACATGGAAGCAGGTCAAACCGCTCTTTAATGCCAGGGCGGAAGCCTGGACACTGAATACGGTATTTAAAAGGGGAGATTTATAATTTTACATACTTCCGGCTTTATAAACACAGGGTATTTGTATTTTTGCCCGCCTAATGGCTTTCTATCATGTTCTCATTGCTGATCAAAGAGATTAACAGTTTCCTCAATTCCCTGATTGGATATATCGTGATCGTGGTATTTTTACTCACCATCAGCCTGTTTATCTGGGTGTTCCCTGATACGCAATTTTCAATCCTGGATGCAGGTTATGCCACCCTCGACCCCTTGTTTATCATAACACCCTGGGTGTATATGTTTTTGGTGCCGGCGGTTACCATGAGGCTTTTTTCGGAAGAACGAAAGTCGGGAACGCTTGAATTGTTGTTAACCCGGCCGCTAACCGAACTGCAGATTGTTCTGGCTAAATACACTGCCGGTGTGGTTCTGGTACTTTTTTCACTGCTTCCAACATTAATTTATTATTTCAGTATTTACAGCCTGGGCGTCCCTCCGGGTAACCTTGATACCGGAAGCATGTGGGGATCTTACCTGGGTTTGTTGTTCTTAGGGGCAGGCTTTGTCGCCATCGGAGTTTTTTCATCGGCAGTAACCGATAATCAGGTAGTGGCATTTATCATTGCGGTTTTCCTGTGCTTTTTCTGTTATGCGGGTTTTGATTCCATTGCTACCATTTTGGGAAGCGGCCTGGCGGCCAATCTGGTGTATCAGTTAGGCATTAACGCCCACTATATTTCCATGAGCAGGGGGGTCATCGACACCCGCGATGTGGTTTATTTTATCAGTCTTATCAGTTTGTTTATCATGATAACAAGAACAATTATCGAATCAAGAAAATGGTAAACAAGCCGCAGCAACCCACAATGTCAAAATACCGTTCGCTCAGGAAGCAAAATATCGTCACCCTGACTTTACTTCTGGTTATTCTGATAACGGCCAACGTAGTTTCATCTTTTGTGTTTACCAGGCTCGATTTAACTGCCGATAAGCGCTTCACACTGTCCAGAAACACCAAGGAACTCGTAAAGGGACTTACTGATGTGGTTTATATCCGTGTATATCTTGACGGGGAGTTTCCGCCGGCATTTAACCGTTTGCAAAGCGCTACCCGGGAAATGCTCGACGAATTGCGGGCATATTCAAATGGTAATATCGAGTATGAATTTATCAATCCATCGGCTGCAGCCGACACCGATCAGCGGAAGAAGTTGTATCAGCAACTTGCTTCGAAAGGTATCCAGCCTACCAACCTGCAGTCGAAAAGCAATGAGGGTACCGCCCAGCAGATCATTTTCCCCGGGGCCATACTGACCTATCTGGGTGATGAAATGCCCTTGATGTTGTTGCAGGATCAAATCGGTTCATCACCCGAACAGATGCTGAATAACTCTATTCAGGGACTGGAATATGGTTTTGCCAATGCTATACGTAAACTGGCGGTGAGGTACCCGCAGATGATTGCCTTTATTGACGGACATGGCGAAGCTAAAGCTGAAAACCTGGAAGATATCACCAGGGAACTCAAAACTTTTTATCATGTTGAGAGGATTCAGATTGAAGAAAAACTTGACCGCCTCAACAACTACCTGGCGGTAATTATAGCTGCTCCCGAGCGCGCATTCAGTGAAAAAGATAAGTTTATTATCGACCAGTATATCATGAAAGGCGGAAAGGTTTTATGGCTGATAGATGGTACATTGGCTAATATGGACAGCCTCCAAAACAGTCCCGAAACCATTGCGCTTTCAAATGATATCAATCTCGACGATATGCTTTTCCGCTATGGCGCACGAGTAAATCACGACCTGGTACTGGATATACAGGCGGCGCCTATCCCCATTGTAACAGGTTATGTTGGTAACAGACCACAGCAATCACTTATGCCCTGGTACTATTTTCCGGTTGTTGTTCCGTCGTCAAAGCACCCGATTGTTAATAATTTAAATGCCATCAAGTTTGAGTTTGTAAGCTCTATCGATATGGTTGGATCCGACGATGTAACAAAGACCCCGCTACTGACAACTTCGCAATACTCACGCGTGTTTCTCGCTCCGGCACGTGTGAACCTCGATATGATACGGACCGAACCTGATCTCAGTTTGTACAACAACCCGCACCGCACTGTCGGACTTTTGCTCGAAGGCAGTTTCGACTCAAACTTCAAGAACAGAATTCCTTCATTAATAGCACAAGACACCCTGATAAAGTTCCGCGACAAAAGCGACTCAACACGTATGATTGTGATCAGCGACGGGGATGTGATTAAAAACCGGTTGCGAAGAGGGCAGGGAATTGTGCCATTGGGAGAGGACCGGTATACGGGACAGGTTTATGGAAACAAAAACCTGATCATGAATTGTGTCGATTATTTGTGCGACGATTCAGGACTTATGGAAGTACGGTCGAAGGAACTGAAACTACGCCTGCTCGATAAAAATAAGATCGCTGAGGAGAGAATTTTTTGGCAGGTAATTAACACTGGCGGTCCGGTGCTGTTTATCCTGGTATTTGGCATATTTAAATTTATTCACAGAAAATCGAAATTCGCTAAGGCATAAATCGGCAGTTATGAAAAAGAACAGGGCACTTATTGTAGTAGGATTGG
The DNA here is from genome assembly GCA_964587075.1 of uncultured Flavobacteriaceae bacterium. Taxonomy (GTDB): domain Bacteria; phylum Bacteroidota; class Bacteroidia; order AKYH767-A; family OLB10; genus CAZPKJ01. The sequence continues at coordinate 14,151 of CAZPKJ010000011.1, forward strand.
TTTTGTCGATAGTAGCCGTCTGGCTGGTTTATTCACGCAGGGATGGCACTATCAGTGAAGCTTTACGCGACTTCGCTGTAAAAGATACCGGTTCCGTTTCAAAGATTTTCATGGCCAATAAAGCCGGAAAACAGGTACTTCTCGAAAAACAACCCAACGGCGACTGGATTATCAACGGGAAACATTGGGCCAGGCCCGACGCTATTTCGACCCTTCTGGGAACCATGTACCAGGTTGAGGTACGCAGTCCCGTTGCCAGGGCAGCCTACAATAATATCATTAAAAGTCTGGCCGCCAACAGTGTTAAAGTTGAAGTATATAACAAAAACGGCATCATTAAAACCTATTATGTGGGTGGTCCCACCCAGGATCAGCTTGGTACTTTCATGTATCTCGAAAATTCATCACAGCCATTTATTGTACATATACCGGGTTTTGATGGCTATTTAACCCCAAGATACATCATTGATGAAAGCGAATGGATTGTCAGGAATGTATTTAAACTCGATGAGGGTTCACTTGATAAACTGCATGTAACCGACAGGCTGCGTCCGGGTTATGAATTCCAGATTGGAAGGCAACCTGACGGCGATTACCTGGTAATGGATGGTCGTGGTGAGCTAGTTCAAAACATCAGCCAGGATAAGGTTATCAATTATTTGCTTTCATACCGCCTGCTGAATTATGAAAAGGTTGAGAAATTACTGGATGGGGCTACTTTGGATTCTGTCAGGGCGACCACTCCATTCAGAAGTATTGTGCTGAGTGACAACAAAGGTAAAACCACCCGCGTCGATTTCTGGCGCAAGCCAATCAGTGAACATACAGTAAACAAAGGTCTCGAAGACGGAACTGTTTTTCCGCATGACGTCGACCGGATGCTGGGTTCCATCAATGGCGATACAACTCTGGTGAATATCCAGTATTTCTCCTTCGAAAAATTGTTTTTGAAACCCGCTGATTTTCAGATGCCAATTAGTAAATGATCCCTGCTTCATTTAATAATTTACCTTTATATTTGTCATCCCTAATTTAACAGGGCATTCATCACTCAGGTGTAAAATATTTATAATCAAAACATAACCATGAAATTCATTGTTTCCAGTTCACTTTTGTTAAAGCACATTCAGTCAATCAGTGGCGTACTTAACACCAGTACTCCATTGCCGATTCTTGAAAACTTCCTTTTTGACATCAACAATGGAAAACTGACCATTTCAGCTTCCGATCTGGAAACAACCATGACTACATCGCTGGAAGTAACTTCGAAAGAAAAGGGACTTGTAGCCCTTTCGGCCAAGATACTCCTCGAAACTATGAAGACATTCGCTGAGCAGCCGATTACGTTTACAATAAATGATAAAACCTTCCAGGTTGAAATCAGTTCTGAAAATGGTAAGTTTAAGATGGCTGGTTATGATGGCGCTGAATTTCCCAAAGTTCCTGTAATCGACCAGCCAAATTCGATTGAATTACCTGCCGAAGTATTACTGGAAGCCATTAACAAAACCGTTTTTGCAACCGGTAATGATGAGCTGCGCCCGGTAATGTCGGGAGTGTTTTTTCAGTTGAATAAAGATAACACCACTTTCGTTGCTACGGATGCACACCGGCTGGTACGTTATCGCCGCAACGACCTTCGTTCGGCTAAAGCCGCCTCCTTCATAGTGCCACGCAAGCCGCTTGGTTTGTTAAAAAACGCGCTCACCGGAATGAAGTCGAAAGTTAAAATCGATTACAACGATGCCAACGCTTTCTTTTCATTTGATAACTTCAACCTGATTTGTCGGTTGATTGATGGACGGTACCCCAATTATGAGGCGGTTATTCCTCATGATAATCCAAATAAACTCACCATTTCACGCGACGCCTTTCTGAATTCCATCAGGCGGGTTTCCATTTTTTCCAACAAGTCGACACACCAGGTAAAACTGAAAATAACCGGAAGCGAACTGGCTATCTCTGCCGAAGATATCGACTATAATAATGAAGGTAATGAACGCCTCACATGTGAATACAACGGCCAGGATATGGATATTGCGTTCAACGCCCGTTTTTTGTCGGACATGCTTAACAACATGACTTGTGAGCAGGTGAATCTGGAAATGTCGTTGCCAAACAGGGCCGGCATATTAACTCCTTCGGATGCTGAAACCAGTTCCGACGAAAATGTGCTGATGCTGGTAATGCCAGTAATGTTGAACTGATTTACAAGGTCACTTACTTTTTAGCTGAAGTAATTTTACCCGCGAGCCATTGCAGGGCAAGTTCATAGCCCCCAAGCCCAAGTCCGGCGATACATCCCTGGCAGTATTTCGACAACAACGAAACTCGCCGTTCTTCCTCACGGTTGTAGATATTTGAAATGTGTACTTCAATAACGGGCGCTTTAACAGCGGCTACCGCATCAGCAATAGCTACCGAGGTATGTGTATAACCACCCGCGTTCAGGATTATTCCGTCGGCATGAAAACCATTATCCTGAATCAGATTGATGATATCACCTTCCAGATTGCTCTGATAATAATCAATATCAATGTCGGGGTAAGAGATTTTAAGTGACGATAAAAAAGAACCGAAGTCCTGTTCACCATAAATGCCTGGTTCGCGAACGCCCAGCATGTTCAGGTTGGCACCATTTATAATTACAATTCGCATATATTATTTTCAAACACGCAAATTAATGAAAATATTGAAACATGTATTTCCGTTGTGTGCAGAAGCCTCATCATGAATTTATTTAAATTTACAACATGAGTTGGGAATCGTATATCAGGGGATTTGGTTCATTCCTGAAGCTGGAACGGTCACTTAGCGGTAATTCCATTGATGCCTATACCCACGACATTGAGCTGCTGCATGATTTTGCAAAAGAGTCGGAATTTAATGGTGGCCCCGATAAAATTACACTCGCCGAATTGAAGGCTTTTATTAAGTGGGTGAATCATATGGGACTCGGAGCACGGTCACAGGCCAGAGTATTGTCGGGTATTAAAGCTTTTTACCGTTACCTGCTGGTCGAAAATGTGATCAACGATGATCCGACTACACTCATAGAAGGGCCAAAACTGGGACGCAAACTCCCCGATTTCTTAACTGTTGACGAAATTAACAGGATCATTGGCGCCATCGATCTCAGTAAACCCGAAGGTGAACGCAACAAGGCAATGCTCGAAACTCTTTACAGCAGCGGGTTGCGCGTTTCGGAACTGGTAGGGTTACGCAAATCGAACCTGCATCCCGAGATTGGACTGCTGAAGATAACAGGTAAAGGAAATAAAGAGCGGCTTGTCCCCATAGGCAGCGTGGCACTCCGGCAAATTGTCATCTATGAACAGAGCTACCGGAACCGGCTGCAAATAAAACCGGGAAATGAGGATTTTCTTTTTCTCAACCGCAGAGGCGCCAAATTATCACGGGTAATGATATTCAACATTATTAAGGAGCTGGTTTCCGTTGCCGGGATAAAAAAATCGATCAGCCCGCATACCTTCCGGCATTCGTTTGCCACACATCTCATTGAAGGAGGCGCCGATTTACGGGCGGTACAGGAGATGCTGGGGCATGAAAGTATTACTACAACCGAAATTTATACACATCTCGACCGTGAGTATCTGCGTTCGGCCATACTTCAATTTCATCCACGAAAGTGACATTGACTCAAAAACATACATTCATAGCGTTATTCGCTAAAACCTGTTAATACCCCAAGCATTGAAAATAGTAGTCATAGGAGGCGGCGCTGCAGGTTTTTTTGCCGCTATTCATGCATCCCGCAAAGGCAATGAGGTGATTTTGCTGGAAAAGAGCAGCAAGTTGCTTGCAAAGGTTAAAGTATCGGGTGGAGGCAGGTGTAATGTAACCAACAGTTGCACCGATAACAGCATACTGGTTTCAAATTATCCCAGGGGAGGTAAAGAACTGCGGGGGCCGTTTTCGAAATTCAGTACACAGCAAACCATCGACTGGTTCGAAGAGCGGGGTGTTGAACTGAAACATGAAAATGACGGGAGGGTTTTTCCGGTTACCGACAATTCACAAACAATTATTGATTGCCTGGTTGAAACCGCCATGGGTTTGGGTGTACAAATAGAAATTAATACGCCTGTTCGTTCATTTCAGGTGGCTGAGCCCGGGTTTGTTGTGCGCACTGCTTTATCGGACATTCATGCCGACAAGGTAATTGTTGCAACAGGCGGAGGGCCTGCGATTAAAAATTATCAATGGTTGCAGCAACTTGGTATTGCCATTATTCCCCCGGGTCCGTCACTTTTCACATTTAATGTTCCGGTAAGTCCGTTCGCAGACCTGCCGGGTGTGGCTGTTGCCGATGCACATGTTAAGGTTGCAGGCAGTTCTTTCAATGAACGCGGCCCGCTGCTGTTCACACATTGGGGGATAAGCGGTCCCGCAGTATTACGGCTGAGTGCCTGGGCAGCTCAATGGCTTCATGAAAAGAACTATCATTTCGATGTAATTATAAATTTTTGTCCCGGCTTGAATCAGGAAGCGATACGGGGTATACTTAAAGAACACATGGCTCAGTCAGGTAACAGGTTTGTTCAACTGTCTCCGCCGGTAGAACTTCCAAAGCGTTTGTGGGCTGCCTTATGCAACGTTTCGGGTATTTCTGAAACTTTAAAGTGGAATGAAACACCGAAAGCAGCTTTAAGTAAACTGGTTTCAAGCATCAACGGGTTTATGTTAAATGTTTCGGGGAAAACAACCTTTAAGGAAGAATTTGTTACCTGCGGTGGTGTCGACCTGAAGGAAATTAATATGCAAACCATGTCGTGTAAAAAAATTCCTGATTTGTATTTCGCGGGTGAAGTGCTCAACATTGACGGAATAACGGGAGGGTATAATTTTCAGGCAGCGTGGACAACAGGATATATTGCCGGGATTTCGGCCAGTGGTAAATAAAAAATCCCGGTTCAGTATGAATGAACCGGGATTAAATCGTGGTAAGAAATATTATTGTAAAACAATCTTTTTATTAACCTGTCCGTTTTCAAGTTCAACCCTTACAAAATAAGTTCCCGAACTTAATTGATCTCTGTTAAGGGTATACAAACGAGCTTCCGAAATTTTCTCTGAACGGATTACCCGTCCGGTAATATCCAGTAACGAGAGTGAAACCAGTTCATTGGTTAAACCGCGCAGGTCGACGTTTATGTAACCGGTAGCGGGGTTCGGAGAAACCTTAATCAGATCCTGAGCCTGATCAATAGTACTGATTCCTGTAGCCAGTCCGAGACAATAAACGATTCTCGGGTTCAGGTAATTCATAACGGTGTCAATATATGCCAGTGCTTTCGCTTTTGACATATTCGGATTTGTAAGCAGCGCATTTTGATAGATAGTAGTTCCGTTTTGACCAACTGCAGCGGCACCGTTGACTACGGTGAGTGAATCGAACCATTCCCATGGACCGGCTTGTACGGCAGGAATCATGGCAAAGGGGAACAATCCTTCAAATCCTTCATTTAATATGTTGGCGGCATTGGTATACGAATCAGTAAAACCGGCATTAGCAAAACAGTCGTTGTTGCCATACTGATTTGCAAAGCGTAAAATAGACCGTGAGCCGATAACATCAACTACCGACTGGGGAGGGTTACCGGGAACAAATACGATACCTATATCATACGGGGCAAACGGGTCGCCCATTACGTGAAAGGCAACGGTAGGGGCATCACCCGGTTCAATCCAGGTGCTGTCGCCGAGGGCACCGCCCAAATTGAAAGCAAACTGTACGTCGTTAGGGTAACCAACCGAATTATTAGGGTTATTGAGTTGCGGAATGCCACCGTAACCGTCGAAGTCGCCAAGCACGGCCTGGTTAACATAGGGCTGACCGGCAACAAAGCCGTAGGTTGGGTCGGTAACGCCGCTGATAAATTTTGGTAATGATATTTCGGCTGATTTATCAAGGCTGATATAATTCACCGCGATATAACCACCGGTACCTTGTCCGCCCAGAATTACATTATTAGGGTCAATTTTAAACTGGTTGGTCGTGGCGGCATCCTTGCGGAAGTAACGCACACAGGCTTTGGCATCCTGAACGGAGCGGTAAACTGCGTTCAGAAGCGTTCCTCTCCTGATGTCAACATTTGACCCGGCCGGGTTCCAGCCAATACGATATTCAATATTGGCAACCACATAACCTCGTTTGGCCAGTTGGGTACAAATGGCAACCGTTGCGCTATCGTTACGGCTGCCCGTTGGGGTGCCATTAATGTAACGGGGAAGGTAACTGCCGGTATGCATGAATATAATTACCGGACGCTGTAACAATACATCACCGGCAGGTTCATAAACATCCATAACCAACGGAATCGACATAGGGCTCGGGCCGGGGAACACCGAAATATTATCGGCATAGGTAACATTGGTTGTTACGGTAACATTGCTGAAAACCTCTGAAAGGTACCGCTGGGCAATGGACATCTCCGGAAGGATGGCAAACAGGGCTGCAATGGTGAATAATTGTAAATGTTTTTTCATGTGATAATGGTTTATAATGGTTTTTTAAAATCCTGTCAAAGGTTCTTTTTAGGGGCGGATAATGAAATGCTAAAGTAATAAAGTCTTCCGACAAGCGGGCCCCCAAATAATTCATAATGTTTATCGTTCATCAGGTTGGATGCACCCACCTTAAAAGTTAGTTTATCGCCAAGGAACTTGTAATTGACTTGCGCGTCCACCACCGAATAAGATTCAATGATACCGGTAAACTGGGGCGATCCCTCATACTTGAAGCCATCAATCCACTTGTAGTTAATATTAAAACTGAAATTGCGTATATCCCTGCCATTGAATCCGATATTAAACTTGTGTTCGGGGGTATTGAAGGCAGGAATAAGCGGATCGTCGGAGCCGGCCTTATCGAGAAGGTTGTAGGAATAGTTGGTAGTAACGGCAAAATAGCGCCCCAGATAATAATTCAAACCAACGCTCATTCCCCGTGTGGTAACCTGATCCTCGGCATTGGTAGCTACCCGAACCACGTTGTTGAATGTTAAGTCGGTGTAGGTAAAGGGCGGGAAAATGATAGGTACCTGGAAAGTGTCCACATCGGCGCCGATTCGGTATCCGATAAAGTTCTTGTACCAGCTGTGATACACACTGATATCGAGGTAAACTTTGTTGGATATGGTTGCCCGGTAGCCCAGCTCAACGGTTTTTACCTCTTCGGGTCTCACGGCACGCACGTTAAAAAATTCAAGGGTATCGAACTTTTTGTTGAAGTCATAAAAGTTTATGAGCGACTCCACGGTAACGAGCCCTTCGTAACCATCTTTGTTACCAACCAGGATAGCCCGTCCGACGGGGTAGTACAAATATTGATCGGCTAGCGTAGGGTTGCGGATAGCTGAAGAGAAAGAGGCGCGGTAAACCTGGTCTTCATCGGGTTGATAAACTGCGGAGAGAGCGGGGGAGAAGAGGTAGTCGAAATTCTGATTTTTGTCGACCCTTCCGGTAAGGCTTAATTTCAGTTTATCACTAAGCACCTTTTTTTCCAGTCCCGCGTAAGCGCCCCCTTCTTCATTTCTAATTTTAATTCCGGATGTATCACTGAAAATGGTGCCGTCCGATTCGGGCCGGTACCAGCGGTAGTTGGCCCCAACAGTAATGGTAGCAAAAGCGGGGGTAAATTTGTATTCGCCATGAACATGATATAAAGCCGACTTATCATAAAACCGCGATCCGCCCTCCGAAAACGACCGCTTGGAAGTTATAGAGGTAAAGGCGGTATCAAACTCATAGGTTCCGGGTTCATAAAACGGATGATTGCCGTTTAACGGATTACCGATACCATTCACATAATTCTGCGACAAACCATGAAAATACAGCAGGGTATCGGGGTAATTTTGCTGAAGCCAGGGGTTGATGGCCGCCAGATAGTCTTCATAATTTGCAAACTGCGAAGGTTGGGGGAAGCCAGGTAACTGGGCCAGTTGATTTTTTACATTAATAAACCAATAGTCGATATAATCCTGGTACCATTCGTTGGTAATTTTTGCTGAGTTCTGCAGCAGCAATGCGGTAAAAAAAGCATCGTATGATTTGCCGGCATCCTCATTGGTGGCATAGGCCCGCAGGAACCATTTGTCGGAATTCCGGATTTCAACACGGTTCTGGTAAAACTTAATATCCTTTAAAGCATACCGGTTATCGCCCTGGTAAATGGTGCTGCCGGTTCCATAATTGGAAGCGACTATAAACTCGGTTTCGGGCCTGATTTTATAATGCAGCGCCGCACCCAGTTTGAGGTTTTCGGTTTTGTAATCGACCAGATCCTTTTCATGATACCCTTTGCGGGTGATTACTCCAAGGCCGGGATAATCCTTCGCGTTTTTAGTAAGATCAAATCCATTTTGATATTCATCGCCATACACATTTACGGCATCATATCCCCCGGGATTATCCGCGTCACTTCTCGATTGAGGTGTTGCCGTGAGGTTGTCGGCTTCCCAGTCGTTTACTTTTAAATATAATATTTTGAGGTTGTTGCCGAATTTTTATTCGCCCATTTTATTATTTATTAAGTAGGCAAAACGGATGGGATTTTACTGAAGTCCGCGGTTACCTGTTTTGAATGAAAACTCAAGGCCCGGGTTATAAAACGGGCTGCGGGTGGTCATGCTTATAACGCCATTAAAAGCGTTAGGGCCGTAAAAGGCCGAGCTGGCACCAACCACCAGGTCTACTTTATTTACGTCGAGGTCGGATGCCCCGAGAAAATTACCCAGCGAAAAATTCAAACCCGGCGACGCGTTATCCACCCCATCAATAATTTGCAGGGAGCGTACCGGTGAGCTGCTGTTAAAGCCACGTGCGTTTATTATTTTAAAGCCTATGCTTGCCGAAGTGAGGTCAACACCTTTCAGCTGACCGAGTCCCTCGTAAAAGTTCGCTGCCGGCGTTTCTCTGATTGCAATCATGTCCATCGATTCAATGGTGAGCGGAGCCGACTTTTGTTTTTCGGTGATACGGCTTCCCACCACTTCAACATCTTTAAGCAAAACCTCATTACTGTTCAGCCGGATAATCACGGGTTTAATATTGCTTACTATAAACTCGATCGGGTTATAGCCGATGTAGGATATTTGAAGCGTAACGGGATAGGGCCTTGTGGTTTCGAAACGGAACTTGCCGTCGATATCGGTTTGGGCTCCTTCGGTAGTGCCCTTAATAATTACGTTGGCACCAATGAGCGTTTCACCGCTGGATGCATCTCTCACAACACCGCTGATTAGGGATTGCGACTGTACAGGGCCTATGAAAGAAAAAAGAAAACAGATTAAAAATAAAACACTATGGTATACAGTTTTGGTTTTTGTCATAAAACAACGCTTGAACTTTTCAAAAATAGGCTTTTCAAGCTAAATCAAAAGCAGATACCTAAAAGTTTTACAAATAAAGAATAGTTCTAAGGAAGCACATACAGGGTATCCAATAAACTGTTATACAAATTATTATGAATCCTCCTTGACAGGATCGTCCTGTTTTTTGAACCGGCTTATGAACTTCCTGAACAATTCACCGGTAGTATTAAACTCCTGTCGGTATAAAATTCCCAGCCCTTGTGTGTAGGGTGAAGTGTAGTTGTTGAGAATGCTGTTAGTAATAGTTTTATTAAAAAACTTAAATCGCAGTCTGCCATCGTCACTGGCTTTTAATTCGGCGGTAAAATCACCAATTAAGTTGGAGGTGTTTTGATTATTATCCGATACTCCCACATTACCATCGATAGTAACCCGGTCATTGAGGATCTGGGTTGAAACAGCCACCTCAATTTCCTCTTTACTAAAAGCATCGGCGGCACGGTAGTTTACACCAACATTTACCACATCGCTTATTTGCGAGGCCCAGTTGCTGAGCTGGTGCGACAGCAATTCAGCAGCGTTGGCACCAACACCGGTTGATGAGGAGCCCTGGTACTCGACTCCCTCGGCTTTTGAAAAGCGGTTTATTACCAGAAGGCTCATGGTTTGTGTACTCTTCTCCTGTTCGGTTGAAATATATCGTTTTACCAGCGCCTCGGCAGTAGGGTCAATGTCGGGTATTACAATATCGAAACGGATGGTTGGATTGAAAAGGTTTTCCTCGAGCTTAAGATGTACTTCAACGGGTATTCGTTTTGTGAGGGTGGTATCCTGAATAAGGTCGTACAGGCTGGCCTTGATCCTGTACACACCTTCAAGGTTAATTTCTGCCTCATAGGGTGATCCGCTCCAGGTAATAATTCCACCGGGGGTGATGATAAATTTTTTATTGATGAGGTTTTGCAGGGTGAACAGGTAGTCGCCCGAAACTACCTGGTAGCTTCCAAACATTTTGAAATCGCCCTGGGCATCAATTTCAATTTTGATGTTACCGTTACCTCTTCCTTTGATAATATCACCTATTTTAGAATCGAAAATAAGCTGAACTTCGGCGTCGGGGGTAACATCCAGTTCAAAGTCCATGTTTATTCCGGTAAATTTAACTTCTTCAGGCTCTTTGCTGTTTTTTGGTTTATCGTGTGAAACAAAATTTATGTAACTGCTTTTTGAAATTTCCTCGGGATTTGAAAGGGGTATAAAAATCCTGGTATTTTTTTCGGTTTTCATCCCCATGCGGATAGTGATTAAATCCAGCGGTCCCGAAATTTTTACATTACCGGTTCCATAGGCTTCACCATAAAAAAGTTCATTGTGCATGGCTGTTGTATTGAGTGCCTGGAAATTAGTTGCCCTGATGTCGATATTCAGAGAAAAGTCGCGGAGGTTCTTATGGTAAACGTCACCATCAACACGAGCCTGGTTGCCATTTTCGTCGTTTACCGTAATGTTGCGGAAACGGATCGATTTTTCGTTGAACTCCACTTCGTCCGAAAAATTATAACGGGTATTCAAATAATCGACTACAAAGCTGGTTTGCTGCAACCGGGCTTTTCCGGTGAGAGTCAGCTTATCTACCGGTCCGCGTAAACGTAATTCGCCGCTTGCTTTCCCACGTACATCCGAAACGAGTCCCTTGGCGTATCCCGCGAAAGCGGTTAAATTGGTCTTTTGAAGGGTACATCTGAAATCGAGTGAATCCATTACCGGCCGGATATAATAACTTCCGCTAAGTTCAATGTTTTTAGTTCCGCCTTTATCAACAAGTGCTTTAGCTGTTATGATATTCGATTCTGTTTTATAATCGAAGTCTATGGAAGCATCGCCCAGCGTATCGCCATAAATGGCCAGGTTTGTAATATGCATGTCGCTGTTAATTGCCGGATGGGCAAGCAGTCCTGAAAAGTCGCCCGTACCTGTTGCAACACCGCCCATGTTGAAATTGTAAATAGCCAGGAGCGGGTTCAGGACTTCGGTATTAAAGTTGCGCAGCTGAAGACTTACTTTATCTTCAAGATTGGAAGAAATTACCCCGTTAATACTCAGCCGTTCGTTACCGGAAGTAACTGTAAAATTATTTATATCAATAACTGATGAATCTATGAGAATGGTATTTAATTCATCAACTTTCCACACCTGGTCATTGATTTCGATATCGGAGGGAAGGATACGCACCAGTGTTCTTCCGGAAGGAAGGTAGTTGGCTTCGGCACTTACCGTAACATGTGTTACGGATGTATCGCGGGCCGAGGCAGATATTGAGAAACCGGATCGAAATTTATCTGTACTGCCCTCAATTACGGTGTTAAATACATGCAGCGTGTCACTGATGTCGATCTTTTGAACCCTGTTGTTGAATATGAGTTTATTGCCTTCAGTGAATGAATGGATGTCAATGCCCCGGAACATGATTTCATCATACCGGATACTGTCGGAAGAAATATTTATGCTAAATTCTGAGTTGAGATTGTCGGCCTTACCGCTGATAATGGTACCAGGGCTGATATCGGTAACCGGGAAAAAAATTTTAAAAATGTCGTCGAGTTTTTTGATGGTAAGTGAGTAGTTGATATTTACATTTTCAATAACTGACGCTCTTCCCGATTCAACCATTGGCAGGTAAGCCTTGATAAGCTTTTCGAGTTCCGAAATAATTTTACTGTGGGTGTAGTTTCCCGACAAATCGAAATCAATCAGGTTTGAACGAAGCCGTGCGGTACTGAATGCATTTTCGGTATTTGAATACAAAACGAGGGAGTCGAGCCGGATATTCTCATTTTTTTCAGTGTAGCTGGATGTGCCGAGTTTAATGGTGCCCGACAAATCGTCGATCGTGTTTCCTTTCAGTTTAATGGTTGCTGATGTATTGAGCACCGATGAGGTGTCGCGTTTTATCAAATTAAGCCTGGCAAGTTTTGCATCTTCAATGGTGGCGGTAAAATCGTATTCAGCAACACTTTTTGAAAGATCGATGGATCCCGTGAAATCGAGGTTGAGATTCGATTCACTCACCGAAAGTTCTCCTTCGAATTTTTTCCGGGCAAACCGCCCATTCACATCAATATTGTTGTATTCATATTGATTAATTTCAAGGGAAGTAATAAGTCCATCCATTCTGGCATTTACCGTTTCAAGTGTAAGCCCGCTGCCTTCTACATCGGCCTTAAAGGATGTACGTCCAAGAAATTTTTCACTTCCGGTAAGTTTGCCTACATCAAAATTGTTAACTGAAAGATGTCCCGAATAGGAACTTTTGTTCAGTTCATGGTCGATTTTAAGGTTGATATCCGAAGATATAAATCCTAACCCCGTACTCATGTTGCCATAAGCTACAAAGTCGTTGAGGAATCCTGTAAACTTACCCGAAAAAATCACTTTGCCCAGCGTACTGAAATTTTCGGGCAGGACTATGTTTTTGTTTTGTGTAAATGGATATGCGGGTATTGACTCAATATCGCGTTTGTCGGTAATAAACTCATCCACTACAATGTCGAAAAAAGATTCATTGAAATCGGGCAGGCCTGCAATGCTGATATCTCCGGCAAACCGTGAACCATTCGCGAAGTTGATGTTGAGATCGCGGCCACGCAGTTGCGCGATGGTACCTTTAATGACGCCGTCAAATGTAATTTCCTGGTTCAGCCCTTTAAGTTCACTGGCGAAGTAAGTAAGATCTTTTGAAGATAAGGTGCTCCTTGAAAATCTTGAATTGATGCGTACCTTATCGATGAAATCTTCAAAGTCGCTGATGTTTTCGTAGGTGAACGATAAATTACCGTTCAGTTGCGTGTTTGGGGTCTTAATGAGAAGGCTGTTAAACTCCATGCCTGTAGATACAAAGCTGGCGTTCGACTCGAGATATTCAAGCCGGAACCCCGATTTTTCGGTAAAGGAAATATTCTCAATATTTACTTCGACTCCGCCGTCATCGAAACGGATGTTATCGAGATCGGCATCAATTTCACGTACCCTGATATCGTCAAAATCGATTCCGATTGCGGTATCATGATAACGGTTGTCGCGATAAACAAATTCCATATTGCTTAACCGGACTTCACCCGGGTTAAAATCGAAGGGTTTAGTTGCCGCAGTATCGGTTTTTCCTGCGGAAAAATAATGGATGATAAAATCGATGTTTAGTCCTTTTACACCGGGATATTTCTGAAGTTTGAAAATCCCGTTTTTCAGATCAATTCCACTCAGATAAATTTTGTTGTCGCCCGGTGCGAATAAATCAATAATTGTACTTATTTCACCGGCATACAGCAGCGTGTCGCTATTAAGGTCTTCAACATACAACCCTTCGATTTTTACTGTACTGAAAAACTCAATGCTGATCCGTTCGAGCGAAACTTTGGTATTTAATTCGGCAGAAAGATACCGCGTAACTTTTTTAACCGCCCATGTTTGAACGGATGGAATCCGGATGGCATACACGATTCCAACGGCCAGTACGAAAATACTGAGTATAACCCACGCGAATATTTTAAGAAACGATTTTATGTCTTTCTGTTTTTAGTATTCAATGGCGGTTCAGCCAATATGATGTAATTTTGCGGCATACATGAAAGCTCCGCTAACAAACACCGGTAAGCCGGTAATCATTCTCGGAATTGAATCATCGTGCGACGAAACTTCGGCTGCAGTGAGTATTAATGACAAAATTCTTGCCAATATCATCGCAAATCAGAAGGTGCATGAGGCATATGGCGGTGTTGTTCCGGAGTTGGCTTCAAGAGCTCATCAGCAGCATATCGTACCTGTTGTTGATCAAGCGCTTAAAGAAGCAAATGTAAGTAAAAATGACCTTTCGGCAATAGCATTTACCAATGGACCCGGACTCATGGGTTCGCTGCTGGTGGGTTCGTCATTTGCCAAGGCGATGGCCCTGGGACTTAATATTCCGCTTCTTGAAGTGAACCATATGCAGGCGCATGTACTCGCTCATTTCGCAATCAGGCCCGGTGCGGCGAAACCGGTACCCGAATTTCCGTTTTTATGTTTGACCGTTTCGGGCGGCCACACCCAAATTATCCGTGTAAACCACTTTGGAGAAATGGAGATTCTGGGACAAACGGTGGATGATGCTGCGGGTGAAGCTTTCGACAAAATAGCCAAGCAATTGGGGCTGCCTTATCCGGGCGGGCCACTTATCGACAATCTGGCTGCCGGTGGCAACCCACTGGCTTTCAGATTCCCACATCCGCATGCTCCTGCGTTAAACTTTAGTTTCAGCGGACTCAAAACCGCGGTTATGAACTTTCTGAACACCCAAACACAAAAGGAATCGGACTTCATACAACGCAATATCAACGATTTGTGTGCCTCGGTACAAAACACCATAGTGTCTATATTGGTTGAAAAGCTGGAAGAGGCTGTGAAAAGCACCGGGATTAACCGGGTGGCTATAGCCGGAGGGGTGGCAGCCAACCGTGGGTTGCAACTTGCCATCAAAAAACACCCGGAATGGGAAGTTTTTATCCCCGAGCCTGAATTTTGTACCGATAATGCAGCCATGATTGCCGTGTCAGGTTATTATAAATTTTTGGAAGGTAACCTGGCGGATGAGTTTTCGACCCCTTTTGCCCGTTTCACAGGATTTAGGTAGCCTGTTAAAAAAATAACAGATTTAAACCCGTTTAAATTCACAGGAAATATAACTTCGCACTTTATTAACGGACTATATCTAAAATCCCTAAAATGGAAAATGCACCTAAAGCTGCTGAAAAAAAGAGCAGCAACAACAAAATCTGGATAATTCTTTTTGCCCTTTCGGCTATTTTCAACATCTATCAGTGGCAAAACACCAATACGGTTGTTGAGCGCATGGAGGTAAAAAACGATAGCCTGGCTACCGCCAAGTATGACGTGGAAAAGGAACTTGAAGAGACCTATCAGGAGTTGAACCAGTACAAAGGGATCAATTCACGTCTCGACAGCCTTCTTGCCGAAGCGAATGGTACCATCGAACAACAGCGATCACGAATTGAAAAGATGCTGAAAAACGAAAGAAACTCGGCCGCATTAAACAAGAAACTTAAGGCCGAGCTGGAAGATCTCAAGAAAATGCGTGATGAGTATCTTGAGAAAATCGACAAGTTGCTGGTGGAGAACGAACAGCTTAAACAGGATAACCAGGAGCTCACCAACACGGTTGAGAACCTTTCGAGAAACCTGGAGAATACGGTCAACAAGGCATCTGTATTAAAATCGGAGTATGTCAAAGTAAAGGCATATAAAAAGCGAGGCAGCAGTAAATATTCCGAAACAGCCCTGGCCAAGCGCACCAACAAAATGGAAGTATGTTTTTCGGTTATCGAAAATAAAATTGCCAAGCCGGGCGAAAAAGATGTTTACCTGCGCATTGTTGAGCCTGGAGGAAAAACCCTGGGCGACCGTTCAAGCGGATCAAGTACGTTCCGTTTGGCACAGTCCGATGAGGAAGTACAGTTTACCTCAACAGCAAAAATTAATTATGATAACTCAAAGCAGGACCTTTGCCTGAACTGGGAAGAAAAGGAACGTGTATTTGCCCCGGGAACATACGTGGTGGAACTGTATGTAGAGGGTAACCTCAGCGCGGCATCCTCTTTTGTATTGAAATAAGCAGGTTGATCCTGATAATAAAAGAGCTGCACTTTATTTGAAGTGCAGCTCTTTTATTTTATACGTGTGACGAAATTTTACGGGTTATTTTTTTTCAGGCACCGGGGGAAGGTCAAGCTTTACAGGATTTTTAACTTTTTCATTCAGCAAGGCAAACTCCAAAACTTCAATCATTTCTTTGACGTAATGAAATTTGAGGCCTTTTAAATAAATATCCTTGATTTCCTCAATATCTTTTCGGTTGTCATCACTCAGGATAATGTTTGTAATACCGGCTCTTTTAGCGGCCAGGATTTTTTCCTTGATGCCTCCAACAGGTAATACTTTACCGCGCAGCGTAATCTCTCCCGTCATGGCAATTTTCTTACGGATTTTCCGCTGCGAAAAGGCCGACGCCAGTGAAGTGAACATGGTTATACCGGCCGAAGGCCCGTCTTTTGGCGTAGCCCCTTCGGGTACGTGTATATGAACATCCCAGTGGTCGAATATCTGCGGATCAATGCCCAGCTGGCTGCTGTGCGACTTCAGGTACGCAAGCGCAATCACAGCCGACTCTTTCATGACCTCACCCAGATTACCGGTAAGGGTAAGCTTGCCTTTTCCTTTGCTCAATGATGTTTCAATAAAGAGAATATCGCCACCAACCGGAGTCCAGGCCAGTCCTGTTACTACACCGGCAACATTATTATCGATGGATTTTTCTTTTTGAAAAATAGGGGCGCCTAATATTTTTCGCAGCTGGGTTTCGCTGATTTTCGGGTCATACGTTTCGTCAAGTGCAACCGATTTTGCTGTTGCCCTGATCACGGATGCAATTTGTTTTTCAAGGGTCCTTACACCTGATTCGGCTGTATAATCTTCAATAATTTTTTCAAGCAGTTTGTCGGTAAACCGGATCTGGTTTTTCTTCAGTCCGTGCGCTTCGAGTTGTTTCGGAATAAGATGCTTGATGGCAATTTGTATTTTTTCTTCTACCGTATAACCACTTATCTCAATAATTTCCATCCTGTCGCGCAGAGCATGCTGAATGGAACTCAGGGAATTTGCAGTAGCAATGAAAAGTACCTTGGATAAATCATATTCAATTTCTACGAAGTTATCGTAAAACGTGGTGTTTTGTTCCGGATCCAGTACTTCGAGCAATGCCGATGAGGGGTCGCCATGAAAATCGACCGAAAGCTTATCCACTTCATCGAG
>CAZPKJ010000012.1:0-30216 GCA_964587075.1 uncultured Flavobacteriaceae bacterium
TTTCACATAATATACTCCCGGTAATGTATAGGTATGGGAAACGCTGAGGTTGTTGCCGGTATTCGTCGCCCCGTCGCCAAAATCCCACAGCCTGCTGATAATAGCCTCGTTCGATATACTGCTGTCGGAAAATGCTACGGTAAGGGGCGCACACCCTCTCGAAATATCAGGCATGAACCGGGCAGTTGGTGCAAAAACCGAATCAATTTTAAAGATAGAATCCCTGCAGCCATGCACACTGGTTACCCAAAGCCAGGTAGTATCTATCCAGTGTTCGTAGTAAATGGTGAATTGATTGGTATCGGGTTCAACAATTGTGTGAACAGGGTTGACAGCATTTGAAAAGGTTGAGTCGCTGAACATCCACAGGTAAGTGAAGCCGTTCACCGACTGATTGTTGAACTGAAGGTTTTTGGGCCATGAACAGGAGTAGGTGGGGGAAAGTGTGAATGACGGAACAACCTGTTCAACCACCAAAGTAATTGTAGTATCGTCCTGGCAGCTTCCTGATTGAACCTGCAGTGTAACCTGGTAAGTGCCCGGCTGGGCATATGTATGAAATGTATCGGGTCCAAATGTTCCGTCGCCATATGAAAACCATGGATTAAGCCCCGTAGAATTATTTTGAAAAGTTACAAATTTACAAACGGTGTCATTGATGGCATTCACAGCTGAGAATGACGCTACAGGTCCCCCGGCAACTACATTGATTAATGTGGTAGCCGGGCAGTTATTTACGTCGGTAACGGTTAGGGATATAGGAAATGTGCCTGCGGTTGTATAATTAATGTTTGGTGGATTAACGAGTGTTGATGTGTTCCCCCCGCCAAAATTCCATAAGTATGTCAGTCCTCCCCCGATGGGCGCATTGCTGACGGATGACGAAGCGGTAAACGCCACATTAAATGGTAATGTACAAGAAAAGGCAGGTGAGGGAGTGGTGGTTATTACCGGAGATGGGGGAGAGGAGGTGTTTATGTAGGCGTTCCGCGAAAAAGAGGAATCACATCCATTGGCATCGGTAACTTTAAGACTCACCGTAAATGAACCCGGAATGGTATAATTATAAGATGGAGTTGGATTATTTCCGGTATTTACCCCTCCGTCGCCAAAGGCCCATTCACGTCCGATAATGGGTACACCACCACCACCGCTGGATGAATCCTTAAAACTGACATTCAAAGGCACGCACCCTTTTAATGGCGGGAAAGCGCCAAAAAACACCGAAGGTTTGCCAAAAACTGTAATTGCAAGAGAGTAATTCACAGGGTTACCACCAACTGTTCCTGTAAAGGATACATTGTATATGCCAGGAAGAATGAAGTTGTGGGTTGGGTTTGGCAGGTTGGATCCTGTTCCGTCGTCGAAATCCCAAACAATATTGGTGGCACCCGCCGGTGAGCTGAACGTGATGTTCACCAGTGGGGCGCACCCGCTGCTGTCGCTGGCGCTTATTTGTGCATAAGCCGCACCAGGTACAAGAAACACCATTAACAAAAGCAGCCTGAGGGTTTTCATGGGAATCCTTATCTTAAAAGCAGTTGATTGAAAGCCTATTATTTTTTTGTAATGATAACTATTTAAATACGAATTTTCAAATTTATATTTTATAAACCCTTGTCGGTCCCATGCAACTTTTTAACCGCATTTTTCATCTGTGTAATGTAAATTTGTACATTACGCCGTATTTTCAAATTCCTATGATTAAACCAGAATCGTTTTTCAAAGCTGTTTTTGTTTCGGGGCTCATGCTGCTGAATATACCATTGATTGCACAACCTGTTAAATGCGGGACGGTAATTACCCCCCAGCAGGTTGCAAAGGAGCTGGCTTCACCCGACACAAATCAGCAGTTTGTCCAATTTGCACCTAACCGTTGTTTTGGTAAAACACTCTCCATTACCGCACATATGATTTCCGACAGCTTAGGTGACTATGGTGTAACCGAGGCAGCCATCAACGGTGTGGTTCAAACACTCAACACTTATTTTGCACCCATTTGCATTTCTTTCCAGGTTTGCCGGTTTAACTATATTCCAAACTATAAATACAACCGGTTTCTTAAACCGGCCGACGAAGCCGAAGTAATTGCGCTGTATAGTGTTCAAAATACAATCAATGTATACTTTCCCCTGACAGTTGAAACTGCACCCGGTAACCTGGTCGGAGGCTATGCATATTTTCCGGGTGGCCCCGATTTTATTGTAGTAGGCAAAAATTCACTGGGGGCATTGATTCATGAAATGGGGCATTTTTTCGGGTTGTACCATACATTCGAGAATCAGTTCGGTCTGGAGCTGGCCAACGGATCCAATTGCGCCACAACGGGTGATCTGGTTTGCGATACACCCGCTGATCCCGGCCTGGCCAATACTTCGGCTCCCGATTGTCAGCTGAGTCCTTATGTAAAAGATGCCAATGGTGATTGGTATGTCCCGCAAATTGGAAACGTGATGTCGTATTATTCGGATGATTGCAGTTGCGGACTTTTTACTACACAGCAATATAACCGCATGGCAATGATGTACCAGAATAACCGGTTTTACCTCTGGTAACATTACTCATCTAAAAACAGATTTTCAGGAGTTTTTGACAGAACGAATTATCGTCAGTTTCTGAATATTAAAAGTTACCCGGCTCCATAATTTTACCATCCGGCAAAAGTTTGCCAACAATACGGAATTCTGTCCTTCGGTTCAGTTGCCTTCCTTCGGGATTGTCGGTGCCGTCGGGCAACTGATTTGGTGCCACGGGTTTGGTTTCGCCAAATCCTCTTGCGTGAAGCAGTTCGGGATTGATTCCTTTTCCAATCAGGTATTGAACCACACTCTCTGCCCGCGCCTGCGACAACGTCAAATTATCTTCATCTTTACCTATATGATCGGTATGCGACGAAAGCTCGATTACCAGTTCGGGATTATTTTGCATAATTATAAGCAGCGTGGTATCAATTGCGGTTTTTGCGGCTTCGGTAAGTGTCGCCTTGCTGTATTCATAGTATATGTTCTGCAGTGCCATGGCTTCGAGCGGAGCTTCTTTGAGCCGCAGTTCTTCATGCAGATTGACCGAATTGCTTATTCCCTGTGTTGTAATCGTTTTTGATACGGCCAGAAAACCTTCTTTTTTTGCTACTACCCGGTATTCACGGTTAGGAGTAAGTGAAAAATTAAGTTTTCCCTGTTCATCGGTAAACCCCCCGTTCACAGGTACAAAAGTTGTGTCTTCATCGTTCATTACCTCAAGAAAAACTTTTGCCCCCCTTACAGGCACTGGCAGGTTTATGTCGGACTCATCCATGACCGTCAAGTCGAGTGTAACCTTAACCGCGTCGAGCCACCGGAACTCAAAAAAGTCGTCGCAACAACCTTTTTTGGATCCAAGTGAACCCTTTATTTCGCGGTTCGAAATATACATACCCGATTCTTTGTCGGTTTTAGCCAGCACATAATACAAATCATCATAAGATGAATTAAGTGGTGATCCGAGATTTTCAGGTGCCGACCACTTTTTGAGCTCGCCGCTGGTTTTAAAAATATCCAATCCACCAATACCCTGCCAGCCATTTGAACTGAAATAAAAATCGTGGGTAACATGATCATAATACGGGGTTGTTTCATCCCCCGGCGTGTTAATTTTTGGCCCCGCGTTTAATGGATTGGTATAAACCTTTTTTTTGCTATCGTAAAAGGTATACCATATGTCGGTGCCTCCCCTGCCTCGTTCACGATCGGAGATAAAATATACGGTTTCACGTTTTTTCTGGCTTTCAACGGCCACGGCAGGCTGGGTGCTGGTGGTGCCCGCCAGGTTCACCTGCTCACCCAGTGAAACAGGTTCGTCCCATCCATCCTGGCTTTTGTTACTAACCCAGATAGAACATAAAACTTTATTTTTTCTGTTTCTTTTACACCGTGTGAAATAAAACCGGTTGCCATCCGGCGAAAAAGTGCCATTTGAAGTATGGAATCCAGCGCTGTTGAACGGGCCATGAAACTCACCGTTAAATTCCCATTTCCCATTTGCTTTAACTGCGGTGTAAAGCTTTCTCTCAGGTTCGGCAGTAACGGTATCGTCGGGGTTTACATAGTAATATTTCTGATCGGTTCGGAGTGACGAAAAAAGCAATGTTGAATCATTGATATAACAGGGGGCCGCTTCCACATGCCCGGTATTAATACTTTCATTCAGGTGATTGATGGAAATTTTCCCGGGACGTTTTACCAGTTCATTTGCAAATGATGCAGCTCTGGCGTTGTTACCAATCATTTTTAGATAGGCCGATTTATCCTTACCCTTATATTCTTTTTTGAATTTTGCATAATAGGCATCCGACTTTTCATATTGTCCGTTCATCTTTAACATAGTTGCATAATGAAACAGGGCCAGGGTGTTCTTTTTGGGGTTTAACTCATAAGCATCGGCGTAAGCGGTTTCAGCCAACCGGTAGTCTTTCGAAAGCCTGTAGCTTTCAGCAAGTCTGTATGCCGACCTGTAATCATTGGGCTTTTTCTCGCAATAGCTTTCATAATACAAAGCTGCCGTATGAAAATCGGATTGCCGGAATGAGCTTTTCGCGAAACTTTTCAGCTGGCCGCTGCGCATAGGCCGGTTTCCACCGTCATCCTGAGCCATCATCCCCGTAAGGGAAAAAGTGATGAACAAACAAGTTACAACTATATTTTTTTTAGTAACGTTCACAGGGTATTTTCAATTTAACTGCCCGCGAATTCAATGCGGTATATATCAATGAAATTTCGAATGCACCATGATTTTTGGTAACGGTTTCGGCTTCCGAAATATTAATATCGTAACTGAATCCAATATCAAACAGGTCATAACGGAAGCCTGCTATCAAAGCAACAGCGTCCGACTGACTGTTAAATGAATTCCTGATAAAGGCACCATAACTGATGGCACTGATTTTTGAAGCAGGGTCTTTCGATTTCCGTGTGAATTTAAGTCCGGCCATAAAATCGTTGGCCTTCACCTGTTCCATATAAAGAATTCGCGGATGGATAATCAGTTTATCGTTCCATTGCCATTTATCGCCGAGAGTAATTACATAACGTGGCTGCAGTTTATTGGAAGATTCAAAAAAACTTTCCGACGGCTTATTCAAATGAAAATAACCAATCCCGGCTTCAGGAGTGTGTTTGCCCATTTTCCGGTCGTAACCCAGGCCGATATTAAAATCAGGATAAGAAGCTTTGCGGTTCCAGTCGGTTTCGGATGAGGCGATATTCGGATCAAAATACCCGTTATCCTGGTTGAACTGATCGGGGAAAGTGAGTTTGGAAACATCGAAGGACTTTGAAATATAACCTCCCTGTATGCCGATATGAAAATTGTTTTTTTGAATATTTTTATGCCAGGCCGCCGAAAGGTTTATTTTGATAACCTGAAATGCGTTGATACCGGATTTGTCGTAAACAATTTGTATCCCACCACTGATTTTTTGACCAAGTGGATAAAACTGCTGATCGAAAGCGAGGGAATTGGAGAGATAACCAGGGTCAAATTTCCGCCACTGGCTGCGGAAGGTATTCATGAAACGGTAGTCGCCGCTGTAATTACCTGTTGATGATGGATTGAGTGTTAACGGTGCGGTATAAAACTGGGTAAAATGGATATCCTGACCCAAAGAAAGTTGAGAGGAAAGGGCAAGAATAAAAACGATCCGTAATAAATCCCGCATGGCCCAAATAAGAAACCGGTAATGTTTAAGGGTGTAAGGTATTACAAGAGATTGATATTAGCAAGAAAAGGTTGCAGGGAACACCAAATAATAGCTTCACGTAACACCTATCAGGTTAAAGGTCCCCGGAATCCGGCTTTGCACCAGGCCACTGAAATTTCAATTATATCAAATGTTCAATTTTTACAATCCCAGGATGCCATCAATGGTTTGTGTTGAAACGGCATGATAACCCGGACGGGCTTTTTGATATATTTTAACAGCCATAGTTTTTCCCTTACTTGTTTTGGCCAGTTCGGTATAAAGTGGTTTAAGGAACTTACGGCGGCCAACTTTTATTAGAAACGATTCCATGGCAGGAAATGCGCGCTCATAACCCGATGCTATGGCATGCTGGAACCATTCGCACTGAATTTCACTGTTGCCTGATTCGGTGAATTTAAACACGGCATCCAGTTCGGTCATCTTTTCCAGGTTGAGTGAATCGTCCAGGCTTCGTAAAAAATGTAACCAGTGATGAGTGGTCCAGTTTGTAGTTTGTAATGCAGAGGCAGCTTTACCGCTCTTAAAATCATTAGCGGCAACCTGCGCCTTTTCCAGTTCGGTCGATTTTATCTCAGGACAATTGGCGGGAAGTCCGGGACCATATACCCAGGCGTTGATATTTAACTGGTTCCTCAGGGCTGAATCACCGCCAATTAATTCCTTGTTTAAATATTCAAGAAACGACTCGGTGTTCATGGTTTTGAAAGCAAACTCATTAAAATATTTATTTAAAAACGTGTCCCATTTTTCCCTGCCAACAGCATGTTCAATGGTAGTGAGAAAAAAGCGCCCTTTTTCATAGGCGATATCATTAACCCCATCATCCGGGTCACGGCCTTCGAGGTCGGCATACAAATGTGTTTCGCGGCTGTTTTCACCCATCGAATGAATCGTTTCCTTAAGTTCTTCAAGGCTCAGGAGTGTAAGCATATCGGCATAATCCTTACCATAAATTTTTTCCATGATCCGGGTTTCAAAATAAACGGTAAAGCCTTCGTTCAGCCAAAAGTCGTTCCATGTGGCATTGGTCACCAGGTTACCACTCCACGAATGTGCCAGCTCATGGGCTACCAGGGCCACCAGTGAGCGGTCGCCGGCAATAATGGTAGGTGTGGCAAAGGTGATTCGCGGGTTTTCCATTCCGCCAAAGGGGAAACTCGGGGGCAAAACCAGTATGTCGTATCTGCCCCAGGCGTAAGGCCCGTATAACGCTTCCGCGGATGCGATCATTTTTGGCAGATCTTCAAATTCCCACGCGGCATTTTTAAGTAAGGATGGTTCGGCAAATACCCCGCTGCGGGCATCGTAAGCATGGAAGGCCAAATCGCCAACAGCCAGGGCCATCAGGTAGGAAGGTACCGGTTGCGGCATCTCAAATTCATATACGCCACCGGGATGAAGGGATGTGTCGTTGCCTGCACTCATCACGGCCATTAACCCATCGGGAACCGTAATTCGTGCGTTATAGGTAAATTTTACGCCGGGGCTGTCCTGCAACGGAATCCATGTGCGTGCCAGGATGGCCTGTGACTGGGTAAACAGAAACGGATGTTTTCCTCCGGCAGTTTGTGAAGGTTCGAGCCATTGCAGCGCAGCGGCATCGGGTGAAGTTTGATAAAAAACAGTTACACTTTTTGTTTCGGGACTCATGTGAATGGTTAGTGCCGAACCCAAAATATCGACGGGTGCTGCAAGCGAAAATTTTGCAGGTTCGCCGTTATCGAGAATAACCTTTTCAATTTTCAAATCACGTGAATCAAGAATCAATTCGGATGACCCAGTATGATTTTGCAAATCAAGCACAACGGAACCGGTAAGTATTTTGCTGTTAAAGTCAACAAGCAGGTCGAGGCTGATATGTTTTACAGATATTTGGGCCGGATTTGATAATGAATGCACATCCTTTTTAGTCATGGGTTCGTTATTTTGCTTGTTCTGGTTGGTTGAATTGCATGAGAAAAAAATTGACACGCATGCAATAGCGGTTATTAGTTTATTCACAGACAGAGATTTTAATTGGCGAATTTAACACTATTCATAAAACAGCTGAGCAAGGGGGGGGTACATTATGTTTAACCCACGCATTACCCGAACAATAATATCTTTGTGCTATCCATTCATTACCGATGCTGGAAAGTAGTTCCGATCAATCCGAAAATATCACGCTGCAAAATCCATTCCCGCTTCCGGCAGGTGATACGGCGGTGCAGCGTGGGGGGGGTATTACCGACACGGTTCAGCCGGTTCAGCAGCAATTCAGGTTTTCGGATAGTGACACGGCAGGAACCGTATTCAGTTATTCGGTGGAAAACCTGTTTGCACCTACCCCAAAATTGTTCGCGAATCATGAATTAAAGCCTGTAAACAGCGTTCCTGTTCCGGTGGCAGGCCGTACTCCCGACTGGTTTACCATAATTCTTTTTGTAATTGTTGCCAGTTTTACCTGGATCCGGGTTTTTTACTTCAGGATTCTGAAACAGCTCTATTCAGCGTTTTTCAGTAACCTGGTATCGAACCAGATTGTCCGGGATGAGAACATTCTGGTGCAGCGGGCATCTATATTGCTTTCATTTGTATTTTACCTCACGGTATCGCTTTTTATTTACCAGTTAAGTATGTATTTCGACTGGAAAATTGGCATTCTGAACCAGGGCTTTCTGCGTTTTCTCATTATAGCCCTCATAGTTGCTTTTGCATATTCATTTAAAATGGTTGTACTTAAGGCAATTGGCGAATTGTTTGAAATTGATAAGCCGGTGGCTACTTATATCTTTAATATTTTTCTCATCAACAACATTACCGGATTGATTCTCATCCCGGTAGTGGTCCTAGGGGCATATCTGGTTTTCGATTATCAGGAAGCCATTATCTACTTCGGTGTCGGGTTGGTAATTATTATGTTCATTTACAGACTGCTCAGGGCTTTCCGCATCTGGATGTCGATGCAGCGGGTTTCATTTTTCTATTTAATTTTATACTTTTGCACCCTTGAAATTGCGCCCTTGTTGATCCTGTTCAAACTGGCCGGGGGATAATGTTTAGCCTAAGCCGTGTCAACCGAATCTAAATCCGGAACGAAGAATTTGAAAGTTAAAACCATTTTGGTTACACAACCAAAGCCCGAAACTGATAAGTCACCCTACCACGACCTGGCCAAGAAGTTCAATCTGAAAATTGATTTCAGAGAATTTATTCATGTTGAAGGTATCCCGGCCCAGGAGTTTCGTAAGGATAAAATAAACATTAACGAGTATAGCGCGGTAATTCTTACCAGCCGTCATGCTGCCGATCACTTTTTCAGGATTTGTAACGAAATGCGAATTCCTAATCTCGATCAGTTCAAATATTTTTGTATTTCGGAATCAACAGCTTTTTATTTACAGAAATATGTTGTTTACCGTAAAAGGAAAATATTCTATGGCAAATCAACCATTAATGATCTGATTGATGTGTTGAAGAAACATAAAAAGGAAAAATTTTTACTGCCATGTTCCGACATCCACAAGCAGGAGATTTCGGATACCCTCACCAATTATGGAATCAATCATACCAAGTCGATTTTGTACCGTACAGTTTGTAGTGACCTTTCTGATCTTGCCGAAGTAAATTACGACATGCTCGTTTTTTTCAGTCCCTCTGGCATAACATCGTTGTTAAAAAACTTTCCGAAGTTTAAACAAAACGATACCCGTATTGCCGCCTTTGGTGCCGCAACCAGTCAGGCTGTTGCCGATGCCAACTTAAAAGTGGATGTAATGGCTCCGGTTCCTGAAGCTCCGAGCATGACCATGGCTATTGAGCAGTATGTGAAGAAAGCCAACAAGTAGTTGATTGTTCCGGGCTGTTATCCGCTGTCCGTCATATCATACATTCTGTTGTTGGGCGATTACCATTACCGGCTTTAAATGATTTCGTATGCCAGTAAAAACCAATCTCTTTCAAAAATCCTCCCGGCTTCATCACCGTAAGGATATTGAATTGCTTTTCAACAACGGGAAACAAATACGTGAATTTCCTGTTTGGGCAACATACAACATAGTACCCTGGGAGGGTAGTCCTATTAAAATGGCGGTGGCCGTTCCCAAAAAAAAAGTTAAAGCAGCTGTAAACAGGAACCGGGTCAAACGACTTATCAGAGAGGCATTCCGCCTCAATTGCCATAACGCCAATGCTTATTTTGAAAAGCAGCAACTTTCGGTACGAATCATGTTTGTGTTCAATGGTGCAATGCCTGTACAATACTCTCTGATAGAGTCTAAAATAATCCTAATTTTACAACGTTTAGTGAAAAGTCATGAACAGGCTGGCAGGTAAAATACTAACAACTTTAATAATGGTATACAAGAAATTAATTTCACCATGGTTGCCAGTATCCTGTCGTTATTACCCTACCTGCTCCGAATATGGTATTGAGGCTATTGGTAAGCATGGGGCATTCAAAGGCGGGTGGCTTACTTTAAAACGAATCATTTCATGTAATCCCTGGGGCGGGCATGGACACGACCCCGTACCTTAGACACTTAGATCAAAAAAATCAGGCACTCCTTGCTGATACCGCCATCAGTGGCCAGTAGGGTAAATAAAAATAAAAATAAATCACCCATGAAAAATACAATCAGGAAACTTAAAATTTGGGTCATAACGCTTAGCATAGCCGGAACCGGATGGCTGTCGTACAGTTTTGCCGACGACTACTTTGAGATATCACGTAACCTCGACATATTTGCCACCCTTTTCAGGGAGCTTAACATATATTATGTAGATGAGGTTAAGCCGGGTGAATTGATGAAGGATGGTATTGATGCCATGCTCGAATCGCTGGATCCGTATACCAATTACATCCCTGAGTCGGAAGTTGAAGACTACCGGTTTATGACCACGGGTCAATACGGTGGTATCGGTGCGTTAATAGGTCAAAAGGGCGATTATGTTGTAGTAACCGATCCTTACGAGGGTTATCCCGCGCACAAGGCCGACCTGAGAGCCGGTGATGTAATTCTTGAGATTGATGGTAAATCGGTAAAAGGTAAAAAGTATGACGAAATCAGTAAAATATTGAAAGGTCAGCCTAAAACCCCGGTTAAAATTCTGATCAAACGCGAAGGTGAATCCGGTAATATCGAGAAAGAAGTTATACGGGATGAAATAAAAATCAGCAGTGTTCCCTATACCGGTATGCTCGATAATGAAATTGGTTATATCAGGCTAACCGGATTTACCGATAACGCCGGCGGCGAAGTGAAGGATGCATTGCTCGAATTGAAAAATAAACATAATGCGAAGTCACTGATCCTCGACCTCCGGGGCAACCCCGGCGGACTTCTGAATGAAGCGGTAAATATTACCAATTTGTTTGTCGACCGCGGCGTTGAAGTTGTTACAACAAAAGGCAAAGTGAAAGAGTGGGATAAAACCTATCGTGCCCTGAACGCTCCTGTTGATACCCAAATGCCCCTGGTGGTTTTGGTGAACAGCGGCTCTGCGTCGGCATCCGAAATTGTTTCGGGCAGCATCCAGGACCTCGACCGGGGTATTGTAATTGGTCAGCGGACCTTTGGTAAAGGATTGGTACAAACCACCAGGCCATTGAGCTTTAACTCACAATTAAAAGTAACTACAGCCAAATATTACATTCCCAGTGGCCGATGCATACAGGCACTCGATTATACCCACCGTAATGAGGATGGAAGCGTTGGAAAAATTCCTGACAGCCTGGTTTCTTTATTCAAAACACGAAGTGGCAGGGTAGTGGCTGACGGTGGTGGTGTGATGCCCGATTTCGCCACAGATCCGCAGTACTTAACCAATATCGCGCAAAGCCTGCTCAGCAAGCAACTCATTTTTGATTATGCCACCCTTTACCGTTCTAAAAAACCATCCATAGCCAGCGCCAAAGAATTCCGGTTAACCGATAATGAATTCAATGAGTTTGTTGCATGGCTTGGCGATAAGGAGTATGATTACGTTACTAAAAGTGAGAAGTCGCTCGAAGAATTAAAAGAAACTGCCATCAGGGAGAAATATTACGATGGTTTAAAGGACCAGTTTGAAGCACTCCGCAAATCCATGATGCACGACAAGCAGGAGGATCTTCAAAAAAATAAAACCGAGATCATAGAATTGCTCGAAGATGAGATTGTTTCACGTTATTATTACCAGAAAGGGCGAGTGGAGGGATCGTTTGATAATGATCCTGAAATATTGAAAGGGATGGAAGCCCTGAGAAACAAAAAAGTTTTTGATGAAATTATGAACCGCTCGTACGATCAGGTAAAAAAGTAAGTCGTGTAAAATCAAAAGAGGAGTAAATTAACTTGCTCCTCTTGTTTTTTATGATGGAGAAAAATCAACGCCAGACTATTTCGTATTACCTGTACTTTTCAGGTTTGATGTTGCTGGCGGTTTCGCTCCCTCTTTCAAAGTTTACTATCAGCATTTCGCAGTTCCTCATAGCAGGTGGATGGCTGTTGCAGGGTGACTTCCCCGCAAGGGCAAAGGCTTTTATTCGAAATAAGGCGGCGTTGTTGCTCGTATCGGTGTATATATTACACCTTGCAGGATTAATTCATACAGTTGATTTCGGTTACGCATTCAAAGATCTTCGAATTAAACTGCCATTGCTTATTTTGCCCTTTTTACTGGCTACCGGCCCGCCGCTTTCAACCCGTCATTTTAATTCTGTGCTTGTTGCCACGGTGGCCGGTGTGTTAATTTCAACAGCAATCAGCTTCCTCATTTATACCGGTATCTATTCAAGGCCGGTTACCGACATTCGCGACATCAGTATTTTTATTTCGCATATCCGGTTGGCGTTACTATGTTGTATAAGTATTTTCATCCTTATATATTTCTCATATCGTGCTTATATCCGGTCAAATTATTTTTATACGGTCTTGCTTATGCTGACGGCATTGTGGCTGATCTGGTTTATCACACTTATCCAAAACCTCTCTGGGATTATCATAATTGGTTCGGTGTTGGTGGCAGTGTTGATAGCAGGGTTGTTACGGTTAAGGCGACCTGCCATTAGTCTGATTGTGCTGGCGGGTGCAGGTTTATTGTTATTCGGGCTCTATTCACGGGTGAACAAAATAGCGTCAACATTTTCACCCCGGCAGACTTTTCAGGAGGTTGCTCAAAATTTATACACCCCTTCGGGTAACCGGTACATGCATTATGCCGACCGGTTTGAATTTGAAAACGGATATCTGGTTTGGGCAGGCGTATGTGAAGAAGAACTTGAAGCAGCATGGAACAGGCGCAGCAGGATTGATTATTTTGGTTTCGACCAGCGCGGACATGAAATACGATTTACACTGATCAGATTCATTACCTCCAAGGGCCGGTTGAAAGATGCACGCGCAGTTGAAGAGTTATCGGCCCGGGAAGTGAATGCTGTTGAACAGGGTATAGCCAACGTGTTTTACCTGACTCACAGCCATCTTGAAAACCGGTTGCACCAGGTGCTTTGGGAATTTAACAATAAACAAACCGGTGGCAATCCATCGGGTCATTCCATCATGCAGCGACTCGAATACTGGAAAACAGCTTTAAGAATTATTGAACGGAACCCTGTTTTTGGTGTAGGCACCGGTGATGTGATTTGGGAATTCAACAAACAATATGAACTTGATAAAACAACATTAGATCCGAAATGGCGGCTCCGGTCACACAATCAGTTCCTTTCAATAGCCGTAGCGTTTGGTTTGTCAGGGCTTGTTTGGTTCGTTTTAGTACTGCTGTTTTTAATTGGCCGGGGAATTCGTGACAGAAAGTATTTGTATCTCTTATTTGCCTGGACGGCAATTGTTTCAATGATTTCGGAAGACACTCTCGAGACGCAGGCGGGAATTACCTTTTTTGTCTTTTTTACCTGCCTTTTTCTGTTCATTGACCCCGAAAAAAGTACATTTGGCGGAAATGAACCCCGTGACGGCTCCCGCCAGGGCTATTTTAAACGCAGGGAGCAAACAGGCTTCATTTCCCGGATGAACCGGAATTGAGGAAATTACAGCCCCTATAAGTTAACATGCGATCACCAGGGGAAAAATTTACGGAAGCCGATCAGCTTTATTTCAATGCCTTAAAGCTGACTGAGCAGGGTGAGCTGGCCAGGGCTGCAGGCTTGCTTTCGCAGATAACTACCCGCTTCGAAAATTACGGCAGGGCATGGTACGAATTGGGAAATATACTGTTCAGGTACCTGGATGATTTTGAAGAAGCCGGAGAGTGTTACCGGAAATGCATCGAGTTGCTGCCTGTATTTTCACCTGCTTACCTGGCTTTGGCCGATGTTTTATTGGTGACTGGTGAATACGCCGAAATGAATGCCATCTTAAACCAGGCCGATGCCCTCAGGGGAGTGCGAAAAGATATGGTTCGTTACAAAATCGCCATCCTCATGGAGAGCCAGGGACGTTACGACGAAGCCGGCGACATGTTTAAGAAATCGCTGCTTGCCTCGTTTTCAAATGAGGATATCCGAAAATGTGAAGAGGGGATAAGCCGGTGTGCAATTAAAAAGAAGTACTCCTGATGTTTGATCCCTTTCGGGTTATTTAAACCATGTCGGCTTCCTGTTCAACCCATTGATTGGCCGAAAACAGGTCGGGAAGAAATATGGTAAAAAGTGTATTCGATCCGGGTTCACACGATAACTCAATAAATCCGCCGAGCCTTTCAACGGCGTTTTTAACAACATACAGGCCCAGACCGTTACCCTCCGAATTATAATTACCTTTATTAAACATGTTAAATATATTATCGCGGGTGGCTCCGGTAAAACCGGTTCCGTTATCTTCAACGTATATGTGCACACCGTGCATGTAATCTTTTATCGTTACCGCTACAAACGAATTCTTGCTGACATCCCGGTATTTAATGGCATTATCCATCAGATTGTTCAATATCAGGTTGAATAGTTTTTTATCGGTATGCAGTGTCTTCTTGTTTTCAATAGCTATTTTACGCTGCACATCATAAAAAGCGTCACTGGTGCGAAGCCCTACAACAATTTCATTAATCTGGCTGTAAAAATCTATGGGCTCGGGGAATATTTTTTCCTTCTTTATACGAACAACGTTCAGCATTTCGTTCAGCATTTTATCGAGCTTTTCGGCCGATTGCCTGATCATTTTAATGCAGGGGTTATGCGTTGCCCCGGCTTCTTCTTTTTCGAAAATGTTTATCAGCCCGAGTATCGACGACAACGGACCTTTCAAGTCGTGCGACGAACGATAAATAAAGGTATTGAGTTCACGTTGTGCAACAGTTAGCCGAGCCTCAGTCTTTTTTCGGACACTTATATCCGACCATGTAATCAATATACCCGATGGTGAATGAGATTCATCTTCAAGCAACGAACAGTTAACATGACACCATAATTTGTCGCCCGAATTTTGGGTAATTTGGGTTTCATACTGAAAATGACGCTCGCCTTCACTTGCCGCTTGCATGATTTCGGTTACCGGTACAGGCAACAGTTTTTCGGGCAATTCATGTCCGAGTAATGTTGTTGCCGAATAACCCGTAAGTGTTTCAAACTTGTTGTTGGCAAACTTTAGTTTTCCTTCGGTATCCAGAAACACCAGACCCTCATTCATAGTATCGATGAGGTTTGAATAATCCTTTTCTTTTTTACGGATAGCCTGTTCGGCTTTTTTACGTTCGGTTATTTCGGTGTGTGTAAGTAAAGTTCCGCCAACAACTCCTTTTTCGTTCATCAATGGCGTTCCTTTAACGCTGAACCAAACCGGCTTTCCGCTTTTATGTAAAATCCTGATCTCCCTCCGGTCTTCCTTATCGAGAATTTCGGCGACAATATTTTTTTGATGATAGGGGTCCGATTCGGGAAACAAGGCACTAAAATTCATACCTGTAATATCCTCACTGGAATATCCGGTCGACTCCAGAAACTTCCTGTTGGCAAACTGAATGATATTTTCGTTGTCGATAAACATTACACCTTCATTGATGGTTTCGAGCAAAAGTTTGTATGCTTCTTCCGACTTTTTAATTTTATGTTCAGCTGCTTTACGCTGATCTATGTTTCTGGCAAAAAACGAAATACCTGAAATTTCATCTCCCCGGTGTTTAACCGGATTTACCGAAAGTTCGATGTGGATATTTTGAGTTTTAAATTGCAGTTCGGTTTCAACCCTGCAACGTTGCCCGCTAAAGGCTTTGGCAAAAATTGATTGCAGCCACATATGGGAACTTTCGGGAAAAAAGTTGAGCATACAGTCGCCGCGCTTCGGAGTTTTACCGGTGAGCTGTGTGGTGCTCTCAACAAACTGACTGTTCAGGGTAGTAAACCGGTATTCGTTATCAATGGACCATATTCCATCGTTGGTATTTTCAATAAGGGCCTCGTGACTGGCCTTTGACTTTTGCAGTTCGGTTTCAATTTTTTTCCTTTCAATGGCATAAAGGAGCGCCCTTGAAATCAGCAATGGGGTAATCTTGCTCTTAAGCAGATAATCCTGTGCTCCCTCACGCAAAGCGAGCAAAGCAAGTTCATCATTTTCATTGCCGGTAATTATAACTACCGGAATGGGACCGGTATGATTTTTCAGGTCTCTGAACGTGCTGATACCGTCACTGTCGGTGAGAGAAATATCCAGAAAAATAATATCAGGTTGTAATTCGGAAGTGAGTTGAATGCCTTCGGCCAGCGTGGTACAGGTGAATAACCCGGTTTGAAGCCCCGATCGTTTTAACATTAAGTCGAATGTGCTAACATCCAGACTGTTATCCTCAATTAAAAGTACTTTATGATTCATGGTTAGCCGTTGTAGATTCCTTTTGAAATCTTTCTCAAAATGACTTCCCTGATACGTAATGGATGACCGGAATGGTTACAGGTATTTCTTTATAAAAGTCCCTGGCTGTTAAGCCAGTGGTCAACAAAACGGTATAAATTAAAATGTTCGTCTGACAGCGCCTGTTTCAAATCCGACTCAAATAGCTCACTATCAATTCTTTTAATGATCTTTTGCTCGGCAAGCTTCAGGGCTTTGTATATAAAAAGGGGATTGTTGGCTGCTCCCGATTTATGAATTGCGTTATGTTTGATTATGAGGCGGGTTAATTCTGCGATTCCGGTAGTATCGGAAGCTATGGTTTTAACAACAGGCACCTGCCATTCGGTGGGCTTACGTTCATGCAGTGTTGCAAGGAGGTCCTTTTCAAAATGGTCGGCGCCGGGTCTGTCCGATTTGTTAATTACAAATATATCGGCGATCTCCATAATTCCCGACTTAATAGTTTGAATTTCGTCGCCCGATTCAGGAACAAATACAACAACCGTGGTATCGGCCAGGGCGGCAACTTCAACTTCACTCTGTCCAACGCCAACGGTTTCAATAAAAATATAATCGAAGCCCGCCGATTTGAGCACATCTGTTATTTCAATAGTTTTAGCCGATATACCTCCCAGGGTACCCCGGTTTGCAAGTGAGCGGATGTAGACTAACGGGTTGTTAAAATGTTCCGACATCCTCAAGCGGTCGCCTAAAACAGCCCCATGGGTAAAAGGCGATGTAGGGTCAACGGCAAGGACCGCAATTTTTACATCTTTTTGCGACCGGTGAATTTGAGAAGTAATGGCATTGAGCAGGGTGCTTTTGCCGGCTCCTGGAGGCCCGGTAATTCCAATAACAGGGACCTGATGATTTATTTGAAGATGCTTCAACAAATAATCACTCTCAGGGGTGTTGTTTTCAACGAGCGATATACATCTTGCGAGCGCATGCCGGTCGCCCTGATGAACCAGGTCAATAATTTTATTAGAATCCATAACGGGGGGCTAAGTTACAACTCATCCGCGACAGCGTTAAAATACCTGCGGTGATAATTAATTTGCCCAAGGTGATAATTCAGGTGTGCCAGCAGATGCAGAAGAACATATTCAACCGACAACTTTTCACCCAGGAACTCTGCCGGATACATGGAATCGAATGATATAATATCGGACGACTGAAACGTATTGCCGACTTCAAGAATGCATAATTCAACCAGTTTGCTTAGCTCGTGCCTGCTTAAGTTCCTGGTGCTGAATTCAAGGTCGCGGTTTCGTACATAGGCAGTATTGCCAAGCGTAGCTCCAATAAAATGACGCAGGTTTCCGGCCAGATGCAGGGCCAGGTTACCTCCGCTGTTGGTGGTACCGGGTATTTTTTTCCACAATGAAGTGTCATCGGAATAGAGGCTAATCTCTTCCTTTAATTTAGCCAGATCACGGCTGAAAAGTTTATGAAGGGTTTGGTAGCTCATTTTATTTTCAAAGATACATCAACCAGGGTAAATTGATGGTAATTTCGGTTGATCCATTCGGGAACGGGATTTTAATACCCGGTTATTTGGATCGGGCGGGGGATATAATATTTACTTTGACAGTTAATTTCCTTACTTTGCAAGCCACAGCAATGGAGAATATTTCGGCAGTAATCATCACCTATAATGAGGAACGTAACATTGGAAGATGTATTGAGAGCTTGTTGCCGGTTGCCGGGGAAATTATTGTTGTTGATTCGAACTCCACCGACAGCACCGTCGCGATTTGTTCAGCCTATAAGCAGGTACGGTTAATCACACATTCTTTTGAAGGTTATATTGAGCAAAAAAACTTTGCCAGGATGCAGGCTGAGCCCGGATGGGTTTTATCGCTTGATGCCGACGAAGCGTTGTCAGCTCAGCTTCAGGATTCCATATTAAAAATCAGTTCATCGGAACCATATGACGGATATACCATGAACCGTTTAACAAACTATTGTGGTAACTGGATCAGGCACTCGGGCTGGTACCCCGACCGTAAATTGCGTTTGTTTAAAAGGGACTCGGGCCGCTGGGGCGGGATAAATCCGCACGACAGGTTCATTTTAAACTCCGGTTTCAAATCGGGACACTTGCAGGGTGATCTTTTACACTATAGTTATTATTCGGTTGATGAACACGAACAACAGGTGAGGAAGTTCGCTGATATTGCTGCCAGGGCCATGTACGACCGTGGTGTTAAATCGGGTTTGTTGAAGTTATACTACAAACCGCTCGCCCGGTTCATTAAGTCTTACCTGCTGCAGCTTGGTTTCCTCGATGGAAAAGATGGGTTTACCATTGCAAAAATGACCGCCCTGGCTTCATATTTGAGATATTCCAGACTCCATAATTTGCGAAACAGGAAATGAGCCGGGCAAACAATTTTTCGGTTTTACATGTAGCCACAGCGTTAAGCTGGCGCGGAGGCGAGCAGCAGGTTGTTTACATGATGGAAGAGTTACAAAAAAGGAATGTCAGCCAGTTGTTGCTTTGTGCAAGGGAATCGGCCCTTGAGCGTTATTGTTTGAAGGCATCGTTACCGTTCGTGACTGCACGAAAACGGTCATCATTTGATATTTCATTTGCAGCCAGACTGAGCAGGGTTTGTAAAAAGCGGCATATTGACATCATTCATACACATGATTCGCATGCGCATACTTTCGCTGTTTTGGCTGCGGTAATTTTTGGCTGCAAGGCAACGATTATTGTGAGCCGGCGGGTTGACTTTAAACCCTCATCAGGTTGGTTTTCACGATTCAAATACAATCACCCTCAGGTAAAGCGGATTCTCTGCGTGAGCGATACCATAAAACAAATGGTAAGTTTGGTGGTTAAAGACCAGGCCAAACTGGTAACGGTGCATTCGGGGATTGACCCGGACAGGTTCAGCGGTTCAAAGCGAGGAACCATTCTTCATGATCAGTTTCAGGTACCTTATCATTATAAAATCATTGCCAATATTTCGGCAATCGCCCCGCATAAGGATTACTACACATTTCTGGATACTGTAGCTTTATTGTCAAAAAAACTAACCGATACGCGTTATTTCGTTATTGGAGATGGCCCCGAAAAAGAAAATATTCATGCCTACTCAACGAAACTCGGGTTAGATAAAATTGTTCATTTTACCGGGTTCCGTAGCGATATTCCACAACTTCTGCCTGAAGTGGATGTGATGCTCATTACTTCGAAAACCGAGGGACTGGGCACTACCGTGCTGGATGCATTTGCCTGTAAGGTACCGGTTGTAGCCACGCGTGCCGGAGGTATTCCCGAAATAGTAAAACATGGCGAAACCGGTTTACTGGCCGGGGTTCAGGATCCGGACGGACTGGCACAACAGGTTTTTCATTTATTGAATGACGACCAGCTAAGATCAAAGTTAACCGAAGAAGCTTACCGTTACCTGAAAAACTTTACCCGCGAATCTACTGCGAAAAAAACACTTACCGAATATTTATCGGCTACAGGATTTTTATTATGAGTAAAACCACTGAAAACATAAGTTCCGTACTTAAAAACATTCCGAATGACCCTGGAATTTACCAGTTTTTTAATAAGGACGGACAGATCATTTATGTTGGCAAGGCAAAAGATCTGAAAAAGCGGGTGCATAGTTATTTTGTTAAAACCAGTCACGACAGCGCTAAAACATCGATCCTGGTTAAGCATATAGCCGATATCAGATATATGGTTGTTGAAACCGAAGAGGACGCACTGCTTTTGGAAAACAGTCTTATTAAAAAGCACCAGCCGAGGTATAACGTATTGCTGAAGGATGATAAAACTTTTCCATGGATTTGTATAAAGAAGGAGCGTTTTCCGCGAATTTTTTACACCAGGCGTTATATACGCGATGGATCCTCCTATTTTGGTCCTTATACTTCCATGAAAATGGTATCTACCCTTATTGAGCTGATAAGCGGAATTTTTAAACTCAGGAATTGCAACTATGTATTATCGGCCGAAAACATCGAAAAACAAAAGTTCCGGGTTTGTCTGGAGTATCATGTTGGCAATTGCAGGGGCCCGTGCGAAGGTTTGCAGCATGAGGACGATTATAATGAGAGTATAAGTCAGATAAGGGAAATCCTGAAAGGCAATATCCATACCGTTATAAGGTACCTGGAAGCTGTTATGGAGAAACATGCTGACAACTATGCTTATGAGGCGGCGCAGGAGGTGAAAGATAAAATCGCCTTACTTGAAAATTACCGTAGTAAATCGGTAGTGGTTAATCCATCCATTCATAATGTAGATGTATTTACGATCATTGAAAAACCCAGGTCGGCATTTGTAAATTTTCTGAAAATCAACAACGGTTCCATTATCCAGGCACATACCGTTGAGCTGAAAAAGAAACTGGATGAACCGGTATCAGAACTTTTATCGATAGCGGTATCTGATCTCAGGCTCCGGTATCACAGCGACGCCCGGGAGGTGCTTGTAAACCTGGAACCATTGGAATCAATACCCGGGGTAACTTTTATTGTACCCAAAATAGGAGATAAAAAACATCTGGTAAGCCTGTCACTGAAAAACCTTTTTTATTACATCAGGGAACAGGAGGCACGTCACGACCAGCTTGACCCCGAGCATAAAACCGAACGTATCATGAACCAGATGATGGTCGATTTACGGATGAAAGATCAGCCCCGGCATATTGAGTGCTTCGACAACTCTAATTTTCAGGGATCCTTTCCGGTTGCCGCTGTGAGTGTATTCAGGAACGGAAAACCATCAAAGAAAGAATACAGGCATTTTAATATTAAAACCGTTGAAGGCCCCGATGATTTCGCTTCGATGGAAGAAGTTATTTTCCGTAGGTACAGAAGGAGTTTAGAAGAAGGTGAGTCATTGCCCCAGCTGATAGTTATAGATGGAGGCAAAGGACAACTTAGTTCTGCGGTAAGCAGTTTGAAAAAATTGAAAATATACGGGAAAGTAACCATCATAGGAATTGCCAAAAAACTGGAGGAGATTTATTTTCCGGGTGATTCAGTTCCGGTTTACCTCGACAAGAAAGGTGAAACCCTGCGTATCATACAGCAATTGCGTGACGAAGTGCACCGGTTTGGAATCACGCATCACCGGAATCGCCGCAGTAAAGCCTTTACCGCATCCCGGTTATCAGATATTAAAGGTGTGGGTGAACAAACCGCTACCCGGTTGCTCAGGCACTTTAAGTCATTTAAAAAAGTGAAAGAAGCATCAATGGAAGAATTGGTTCAAATCGCAGGAAACTCGAAAGCCCGGATAATTTTTGAAAACCTCCATTCAGGCAACGAAAATAATGCCGGCTGATGGTACTTAAAACGGAATACTGGTAGTGGTGCCAAACTGCTCCCGGTTCCCACTTATGTTGACTTTATAAATACGGTACCACGACTGAGGCTTGAAGGGCCTTGCATCGATGAATGAATAGTTTTTTATTCCCTCGCTGCCAGCATTGGTTTTTACAAAGCCTGCAAATTCAAAGTCGGTGCCGTTTTTTGACCGTTCCACCTCGAAGTAATTGCCCGACTCGTCCTGTTCATCTTTCCAGTTCAGCTTGGCTATTTCACGTTCTTTGGTAATGGCAATAACACCGGTAACCTCTTTTTCAGCTATAAGTTCGGCTTTATTTTCACTTAAAATACAAACAGATAATTCACGTGAATTAAGCTTCCAGAATTCATCCTGTTCGTCGCTCACAAAAGCAATACGAATGCGAAAATTCGAACCGGCCTCAACAAAGAACGAATCCGAAAATGAATAATCGGTTTTTCCCGGTTCACCTTTTAGCGTTTTTGTTTGAATGGTTTTTCCATCTACAAAGTAGAATATCCAGATAAAATCACGCTCTTCGAGATTGTCGCTTCCCTGGAATGCGGCTTGTAAACGCACGGTCCGGCCGGCGCCGTTAGTACCTGCTTGTACCGTTGTCAGGGGACTGTAAAAATTGCATGAGTTCCTGCTTACTATCCATGCTTCACCACTGGTTTCGCCACACGATACCTGGTAAGTTTTATTATCGCTGATTTCGAAAACGATCTCCTTAAGGCAGTCCTGGGCATTAAGAATGAATGGGATACATAAAAAGGGTAATGTGAGGAGTTTGATTTTCATCGGGTTTGCTATAAATCAGGCATGGCTTACGAAATCGGCCTTATTTTGTTGCCTTCCGGTTCAATGTTATTGATTGTTAACTTTTAATAAGACGAATTGTCTAAAAAACAGTAAATTCGCAATACCTGTCAGGATGGATTATTTTGCAGGGATATGAGAATATGTTTTATAATAAGTTATTCCCGGCCCAAGTGTTTTCAAAGAGTGTATTCTGGATACTGGCTGTTGGTTTGTTGTTGCCTCAATTGACATCAGCTCAGTTTTACCAGGGATATCAAACCACTTTTGGAAAAAACCGTGTTCAGTACAATGATTTTTTATGGACTTTTTACCGGTTTAAAAATTTCGATACTTATTTTTATTTGGGAGGTAAAGAACTCGCCGAGTTTGTAGGAAAAACAGCCGATAAGGAGATTGACGATGTTGAAAAGCTATTCGACTTCAGAACGGATGGAAGGCTACAGTTTATAATTTTTAATAAGTATTCCGATTTCCTGCAAACCAATATTGGCCTCGAAGGCGACGAAGTAACCGGTAATACCGGAGGGCTTACTAAAGTAATTGGTAACAAGGTGCTGATTTATTTCGATGGTAATCATGAACATTTAAGGCAACAAATCAGAGCAGGAGTTGCCCAGGTTATGTTTCATCAGCTGATGTATGGAGGTAACATCAAGGATCGCCTTCAAAGCGCGGTTCTCTTAACCATACCCTCATGGTATGAACAGGGGCTTATTGCCTATGTCGCCAAAGGATGGGGAGTTGAACAGGATAACCAGCTTCGTGACGGCATTTTATCAGGAAAGTACCGCAGGTTTAACCGGCTGATGGAATTTGAAAGCGAGTTTGCAGGACATTCACTTTGGCATTATATTGTTCAAACATACGGTCAAACTTCATTGGCAAACCTGTTATACATGACCCGGGTTAACCGTAGTATTGAGAATGGATTTGTGTATGTGCTGGGAGTAAACCTGAAAAAACTTACCGGCAACTGGTATGCATTTAATCTGAAATATTATCAGAATGAAGAAAAAGGCCGGGTGAAACCGGAGGGTATTGCGCTTTTAAAGAAAACCAGAAGTAATCGTGTTTATCATAATTTGAAGATTAGTCCTGACGGAAACAAAGCAGCCTTTGTAACCAACGATTTAGGTAAATACCGGGTTTTTGTTACAGATATTACCACCGGAAAATCGAAAAAAATTCTCAAAGGAGGGTATAAATCGCTGCAGAAAAAGGCCGATTTAAGTTTTCCTATCCTGGCATGGCACCCTACCGGACAGTTTTTGACAGTGATGAAAGAAAAGAAAGGTAAGATATGGATGGAGTATTTTACTCCGGGAAAACGAAAGCCTGAGCGAAGCCAGTTTTTTTATTTTAATAAAGTTCTCGACATTGCCTACTCGCCCAACGGACAGGAAATTGTTTTGTCGGGTATTCAAAACGGACAATCTGATATTTTTGTTTTTAATACCAGGAGTCGTACATCTTTGAATATTACCAGCGATGCTTATGATGATTTGTATCCCGCATTCTCTGCCGATGGGACGCAAATTTATTTTTCGTCGAACCGAATTAATGATACTCTGCAGGTTGATACCAGGGATGTTTTACCCGACCATTCGAATCTCGACATTTTTACATACGACTATTCAGGGAAGTCGAATGTACTTAAAAGAATTACTTCAACCCCGCTTGCCGATGAAATACATCCATTGCCAGGTGACTCGGGTAAAATTTATTTCCTCAGCGATGCAAGCGGATTTTATAACCGGTATGTTGCCGTAATCGACAGCACAATTGCTTTTATTGATACAACCGAACATTACAGATACATTATAGAAACTTATCCTCAAACAAATTATACAAGAAATGTTGAGGGACACCATATAAACCAACGTTTAACAAAGTATGGCGAATTATTTTATTCCGATGGGAAATACAGGTTGTTTACCGGTCCGGTTCCGGCTACCGACCTTACTTCGGGTCTTATCCTGAATAATACACCTATGCGACAGTTGTCGGCCAAAAGATATTTAGGGGAGCAGCGGAATTTCTCACAACCAAAAGTATTACAGGTTGTAAAAGATACAATTTCGGCGGACAATGCTCCACCTTCATCCGTCAGCGATCGCGACAGCAGTAAAATTGATATCAATAATTATATTTTTCAAAGTGAGTTCATGAAGCCTAAACCCAAGAAAGAGGAAAAGCTTCCTGAAACAATTACTGACTCGGGCCAAAAAGACCCTTCTGGAGATATTCCTGTCGGAAGTGCAGTACAGGTGCTGAACCCCGATTCATTCATGCTTCCCAAACTGAGAAACTACGATCTTGCTTTCAGTACCGATTATTTTGTAACGCAGCTCGACAACAGTTTGCAGAACAACACGTATCAGGCTTTTACAGGAGGGGCTTTTTACTTTGATCCGGGCTTGAACATCCTCATTAAAATTGGTATCACCGATTTGATGAATGATTACAAAATTTCGGGAGGGTTTCGTTTGTCGGGTGACCTTAATTCAAATGAGTATTTTCTTGGTTATGATAACCTGAAGCATCGTGTCGACCGGTCAATCGCTTTTTTCAGGCAGGCCCGTGAATATGTTACAGGGTTTTCGTTTCTAAAAGTGCATACCCATGAGGGGAAAGGACAGTTAAAATATCCATTTAACGACCTGGCTTCATTGCGTGGATCATTGTCGTTGCGAACCGACCGTATTGTAACATTATCGACCGATATCGCAACCTTGCAGATACCTACCGTTAACAATTATTGGGGAAGTATTAAACTGGAATATGTTTACGATAATACACTGAACAAGGGACTGAATTTGTGGAACGGTTTACGGTATAAAGTTTTTGCCGAGGCATTCCGGCAGATTGACCAGAAAGAAACGTGGCTTGGAGTAGCCGGAATTGATGTGAGGCACTATCAGAAAATACACCGACAGCTGATACTCGCAACACGTCTTGCTGCCAGCACTTCACTGGGCGATCAGAAGCTGATTTATTATTTGGGTTCACAGGACAATGCTATTGTACCTACCGATATATTTGATGAATCCATACCGATCGATTTTACACAGAATTACGGCTTTCAGGCCATTGCTACCAATATGAGGGGGTTTTTACAGAACATCCGTAACGGAAATAATTTCGCACTTATTAATAATGAAATCCGTTTGCCATTTTTTCAATACCTGTTAAACCGGCCCATCAGGTCCGACTTTATCCGAAATTTCCAGTTTGTAGGGTTCTTTGATATTGGGACCGCGTGGAACGGAAGTGACCCCTACTCGAAAAAGAATTCATTTAATACCGAAATTATTAACGGCAATCCCGTAACGGTTATTCTCGACCGTCAGGTTAATCCCATTGTAGCTGGATTTGGGGGAGGATTGAGAAGCCGGATATTCGGTTATTTTTTAAGAGCCGATTGGGGATGGGGATATGAAGATGGCGTAGTTCGGGAGCCGATTTTTTATTTGTCGTTGGGGTTGGATTTTTAATAAGATTTTTTTAATCGTTATGATTAACTTAATTTATTTCGATTGATATGATTGATAAAATAAAGAATCTTGCAGGTCAATATCAGAAGGATGTTGTTGCATTGCGCAGGCATTTGCACATGTTTCCGGAGTTATCATTTCATGAATTCGAAACCTCCTCATTTATCTGGAATGAATTGGAGGCAATAGGTATTAATGATAAGAAGAAGCTTGCCGGAACCGGAATTGTAGCTTTAATTAAAGGCAGGAATCCTGAAAAGAAAACGATCGCGTTGCGTGCCGACATGGACGCATTACCTATTTTGGAAACCAGCAATGTTCCGTATAAATCAAAAAATGATGGTGTAATGCATGCTTGCGGGCACGATGCTCACACATCTTCGCTGTTGGGTGTTGCGCGCATCCTGAATCAGATAAAAAACGAATTTGAAGGAACTATAAAATTAATTTTTCAACCCGGCGAAGAAAAACTTTGAATGGCGCCCTCGGTCTGGGCGTCGATGAGGTCCTGCTGCGCGGCTTGGGCGATCATGCCCGCCTCGATCGCGTCCG
Source organism: uncultured Flavobacteriaceae bacterium (assembly GCA_964587075.1). Classification (GTDB taxonomy): domain Bacteria; phylum Bacteroidota; class Bacteroidia; order AKYH767-A; family OLB10; genus CAZPKJ01. Next base: position 26,731 of record CAZPKJ010000012.1, read on the forward strand.
CCCGTGCGGCCAGCGCCGCCGCGACGGCCGCCTGGAAGGCGTCGACCGCCTGCTGCGCCGCGAGCGCCGCGGCGCCGAACATGACCTTCTCGCCGAGCGAGGTCGCCGCTTCGGCCGCGGCGAGCGCCGAGTTTCGCGCGTCGATCGCGGCGATCGCGCTGAGCGCCGCGTTCTGCGCGCTCGCCATGGCCGCCGCCGCCGCCGCGAGCGCCGGACCGGTCCCGGCCTTGTTCGCCAGAGCGGACGCAAGCTGGGCGTAGGCCGCCGCCACGTTCGCCGCTGTCGTCGCGATCTCGCTCTGCACGGTGGCGCCGCCCGCCGCGGCATTCGCCGCGTCGACGGCCGTGAGGAAGGCGAGGACCGCCTGTTCCGCATCCGCTGCCGACGCGTTCGCCTGATCCGCCGCAGCGCCGGCAGCGTCACGGAAACCTTCGGCGCTCGTCGCCGCTGCATCGGTCGCCGCCGCGCTCGCGAGCGCATTGCCCACTTCGGCCGGCGCCCCGATGAGCAGGTCGCCGTCGGTTCCGCCTGCGGCGATCGCAGCCGCGGCGTCCGCCGCGGACTGGGTGGCCACGAGGCCGTTCGCCGCGTCGGACTGTGCCGCGAGGGCGGACAGGAGCGCCGCGTTCGCGTTCGCCGCCGCCTGCTGGGCCGCCTCCACCGCCGCCGCATGGGCGGCGACGGCGACGCCGGCGTCCGCGAGCTTCGATTCGGCGATCGCCTGGAAGTTCACCGCCTCGCCGAGGGCCGTCGCGGCCTCGATCTCGCGAGCGAGCGCTCGCTGCGCCGACAGCTCCGCGTACTCGGTCCGCAGCGCCGCGGCGAGCGCCGCCTGCGCCGCCGCGACCGCCGCCGCTTCGGCCGCCGCGTTGGCGCTGTCGAGCGCCTGCGTCGCCGCATCGGCCGCCGCCGTGAACATCACCATCTGCGCGAAGCTCGTGGCGAACTGCGCCGCCTCGAGCGCCTTGTTCCGGGCCTCGAGCGCCTTGACGGCGGCGGTCGCCGCGTTCACGGCGAGGGCGTTCGCCTGCGCGGCCGCCTCGAACGCCTTCTCGCGGGTCGAGATGTCGGCCCAGTGCTGCGAGAGATTCGCGAACTGGGCGCAGAGGTTGGCCGCCGCCTGCGTGATGCCGGAGGCGCTCGTCGAATTCTGGGCGGATTGGAGCGTGAGCGAGAGCGCCGAGAAGTACGCGGCGATCGCGTTCTGGCTGGCGATGTTCGAACTCGCCGCCGAGGCCGCCTGCCCCGCCGCCGCCGCGGCCGCCGCGGCCGCACCGCCGGCATTCGCGCCGGCCGAATCGATGGCGGCATTGGCGATCGCCGTCTCGGCCTCGGCGCCGCCGAAGTCGAGCATCTCGATCTTGTCGACGGCGCTCATGAGCGCCTGCCCGGCCGACGCGTGGTCGGCCTTGGCACCGTCGCGATGGAACTCTGCGACACCGAAGTGCATCGCGGCCTGGGCCGCCGCGGCCTGCGCCGCGTTCACCGCGGCGACATGATCGTTGAACGCATTCTCCGCGATGACCGCTCGCGCCTGCGCCTGGATCCGGAACGCGATGGCGAGGTCCCGCCCGGTCCGCCAGACGCCGATGAGGCTGGCCGCGGACGCCGACGCATCGATCGCCCGCGAGGCCGCGCTGTCGAGGTCGGCGTTCGTCAGCGTCTCGGCGACGACGCCGCGGTCGGTCGTGTCGCCCTCGGCCTTCGTCTTCGCGCCCTGATTCGTGCTCGTCGCACCGTCGGAGCCCTTGAAGCCCTGACTCGCCTCCTGCTCCTGCTCCGCGATCGAGGCGAGGAGGCTCGCGACCGCCGGCGGTCCGAGCGTGCTCAGCCAGGCCTTGTGGACCGGATCCCGGCGAGCCGACGAACTCGAGGCGCCGCCGGAGAGGAAGTACTTGAGATTGCTGAGCGCGTACCGGAGCTCGATCGCGTTCATCACGTTCGTGTGCGCGCCGACGATCTCGAATCCCATCAGGGCGCCTTCGATCACCGCGAAATCGGTGCCCTTGACCGCGAGCGTCGTGCTCGGCGTCGCCACCTTGAAGTCGTTCTCGAGACCGACCTTGTCGACCTTGAAGTCGACGCGACCGAACTTGACGCCGGCGACCGTCCGGAGCGTCTCACCGTCCTGGACGATCTCAGGGATCGTCAGGCTCGTGCCGGCGCCGACGAGCAGCGTTGCGTTCTTTCCGACGCGAAGCGTGGCGCGGGCGCGGAAGCCCGATCGAACCTCGGCGCCGGGGTCGAGCAGATCGTGCACCTTCGCCGGCCGCCACGGATCATTCGCCGTCGGGCGCCACTCGACGCTCCCCGAGACATCCATGAAGATCGCCTGCAGCGGCGACGCGCCCTCCTGCGCACCGGCGGCCTCGATCGGAGCGGCCGGGGTCGTCGGCTCCTGCGAAGCCACCGCCAGGGAGCAGGCGGCAAGGGCCAAGGCGACGGCGGCGGCCATTCGGCCGGTCAGGCTGATCTGGGTTGCTGTCATGGAATGGTCTCTCTTCTGAATAGGCGCAATCCGCGGGCGGTCCAGCCCGCCGTCCTTCACTGTCTGATTCGATCCGGTTGGATCAAGTATGCCTTCCGGTACGGTCCCAATATTCGCGAATCGGAGGCGGCGGTGCCCGAAAACCCCTGAAGCCACGGTTATCAACCATCCCGGCCCCCGAACGAGCTCAGTTCTGCTTGCCGCCGCCGCCGCCCTGCGCCAACTCCTGGGCGAGTTCCGCGGCCGCGGCGGCCTCCGCCGCGGCCATCTCCGCCGACATCTGCGCCTGGATGGCGCGCAGCGCATCCGCGGCCGCATGGGAGGCGTAGACCGCCGCATGGTTGAAGAGCATGCGCTCTCCCATGCTTCGAGCATTCGACGCGGCGGCGAGCGCCTCGTCGCGCGCCTGCGCGGCCTGCATCGCGGAGACGATCGCCGCTTCCGTCTTCGAGCTGATCTCGGCGAGGATCGGCGCCGTCGCCGTCGAGGGCAGGCCTTCCGCGAGCAGCTGCGCGATCGCCTCCAGGGCTTGTGCCGACTGCGATGCGTTCGACGCGATGGCGGCCTGCGCGGCCGAGCCCGCCGCGAGACCGTCGATGAGATTCACCTTGGCGAAGTAGCTGTCGATCGCGACCTGGGCGATCGCCGCGGCCTTCGCCGCGCTCGTCGCCGCCGCGACGGCGCTCGAGGCCTCCTTGGAGGCGGATGTCGCGAACATCGCGGCGAGGAGCGCCGCGGCGCTCGCGGCATCGGCGAACTGCTGCGCCGCCCTGAAGTCCTCGTTCTTCACCGCGATCTTCGTGTTCTCGAGCGCCTCGAGTGCATCGTCGCGCGCATCGTTCGCCTTCTCGGCGTTCTCTTCGGCAGCGTCCGCAGCCACCGCAGCGTCGGAGGCCGCCTCGGAGGCGGGCTTCGACTGGGCGCCCACGATGTCCGCGAGTTCGGGGAGCATCGCCTCGGCCGCCTGCGCGAGCGCGATCGCCTGCGCGGAGAGGGCC
>CAZPKJ010000013.1:0-6498 GCA_964587075.1 uncultured Flavobacteriaceae bacterium
ATGAAATTGTTTATGAATATAGAGGAATCCATGGATGAGGAGTTTGGAAATGGCCTGAACAAACTGAAAGCATTAAGTGAAAATCCTTCCTGATGAAACGGGCTTATAAAAACTGCCAGAGTTGCGGTATGCCGTTTAAACGTGATCCTGAAGGAGGTGGCACCAATCATGATGGAAGCAGGAGCACCTTGTATTGTTCGAAGTGTTATGTGAATGGCAATTTTCAAAACCCTGAAATAAATACAGCTGAAAAAATGCAGTCATTTGTAAAAGAAAAGCTCAAGTCTATTGGGTTTCCGGGATTTATTGCAGGTGTTTTTACAAAAGGAATCCCGAATCTGGAACGCTGGAAGCAACATGTTGCTGAAAAATAAATAACATGCCACTAAGCTCCGTCATTAATCAGTACGACTTTAATTTGGAGTATGCGCATGCTTTGGTCTATGATCTGACTATAGAACAAATGACAATGATTCCATCGTCGGGACTTGTTAACCACCCCGCGTTTACATTAGGACATCTTATCACCGGGAGTGCCGGTTTAGCCGAAGATCTTGGCGGTGTTTTTGGCATCACCGATCAATGGAAAGCGTTGTTTCTGAGAACGGGGCCGGGTGATCCGAGATTGCCTGAAACCGATGTAAGCTTATATCCCGCGAAAGCGGAACTTTTAAAAGAACTTAACAACCAGCACGAGAAAGTTAAATACTGGCTGCGAAAAAAAACCAAAGATCAGTTGCATGAGACTTTTCAATGGCGCTTCAGCAAACAAATGCCAACGCTACTCGACCTGGTACTTTTTATGTGTATTAACCACGAAGCCATGCATCTTGGTCAGCTGGCAGCATGGAGAAGGGCGATGGGGCTGCCATCGGTATTGAAGAATTTGTAGATTGTTAGGCGTATAGTTAAAAGCCTTTTCAAGCCTCTTACACGACCATTTTAATTTACAGCTATCGATTTGATAACCCCCCCTCCGCTTTCATTACCATCCAAAGAAATATATGTAATAAAATAGTTCATCATCTTTCCTTTGGTAGCAGTTTTATCCTGATAGGTGGTTTCCGTGCTTTTCAACTCCGCCAGCAGCTTTGGTTTTTGCCCTGCCTCATAACCATAAACCCGAATTGCTTTGATGGTTTGATTGGTTTGTTCCCATCGCAGGGAAACACCCGACGATGTTCCTGATACAATAAGGTGTTGCGGAGGCATTAAAACATCACTTTTTGCTTTTAATTCCACTTCCGCGAAAGCGATGGCACCAAAATAATCGCGAACTTCTACTTTGTAGGTACAGGGATTTTTAGCGGAATATTTATCATCGGCAAAATAGTTCATGCCGGGGTTGAGTGTATCGGTATTAATTTTAGTGTACTGCTTTTCACCAGCCATTTTTTTATACACGGTATACCCAATTATGTTTTCATTCATCGAAAATTGTTCCTTCCATACCAATACCGCTTTGTCATCCCGCACAGTTGCTTCCAGTCCGGAAGGAGGATCGAGCTTACTCATTCCATACACCATAACTTCAACAGGCGTCGACCGTTCACTCACTTTATAATCGTGGCCTACTGCACTCACCGAATAATAATACGTGTAACTTTTCCCGTCAGTAATAGCCTTATGAGCAAACACCCCCGAATCGGGCGCGATCAAATGGCTGACCTGAATAACGGGTGAGCCTATGGCATTTTGCATGTACACATAATAACCGTAAACCGACGATGGATCGGGAACCCATTTTATGGTTACCAAATCCTTATCGGATGTTACCGAAATTATCTGTGGGGGATGTGTTTTATCATTGAACTTACCCATCACCGAAACAACAATGGAGGTGCGGCTTCCCTCATCCATTAAAACTTCAAGTTTGTAGTATTGGTTCTCATTGGGATCTGCTGTTTTGTCTTCAAATATGCTGTCGCTTACCGCAGCCCGTCCAACCAATATAAACTCTTTATCGAAATACAAACTTCGATATATATTAATACTGCGGGCCAGTTGTGGCATCATGAGTTTCCATTTTACGATCACCTGCCCGTCATCATTCGACTTCCCGCTCATTTCTGAAAAATATGGCAATAAATTCTCGCCACGTACACGCGCTTTTACCGGATCCGATAAATCACCTTCGTTGCCAAGCTTGTCAATCGCTGCTGCTTTATACTCATACATTGCCAAAGGCTCAACCAAAGTATCGGTAATTAGCAAATACCATTTTTTATCCAGTTGAGAAAATCCGCCATTTGACTTGTGAGATTGAAATTCCCCTTTCAATGCTGCTCGCCGGTAAACCACAAAACCATCGGCATTCGCATCTCCCTTCATTTCCCATTTCACATGAATCCGGTCGGGCGATTCAGTTACTTCCGGCGAAACCGCAACAGGTAACTTTACTTTAGCAGGCCAAAATGGAGCCTCAACAATTTTATCCGTCCCCGAAAGGGAAACTTTATAACTTAATCGTATACCTGCCGGTGTTTGCTTATCGTACCACACCTGCCCTATTATTCCCTTAGCCACAGGGTTATACTTTAATGGATTATTTTTTGGAACCAGCTTTTTGACGGCCATTTCCAACAGCTCCGATTTATCCAGATCGCTTAATGGCTTCAGGTGTGGAAAATCTTTTTGCCACAAAGAATTTCTTTTCTCTATTTCTTCTCTTGTACCGGGTACCGTGGTTTCTCCTATTCTCCTATAATCACTGTCGGCTGCCCCCTTTCGGGAGATAATACCATCGCTGATATTTGTGTTATCAGGCGAAAGCCAAATCAGATTTCCATTTGGAGCGCCCTGAACTTTTTGTCCGTATACATCACCACATATAACAACTAAATATATGGCGACAATCCATTTTAATGTTTTCATATTACCATCCTCCTGTTAATTGTGGTTGTCCGCTGCAGTTGCCCAGTCCAAGATCAATGGAGGCTTCTCCTTTAGAGTTCAACAGCAAATCCACTTTTATTGATTTTGTAAATCCTAAATTCACACATGGGTCAATACACGCATCGAATGCACCCACACATTGTTCGCCAAAAGCTGAAATGGAAAAGCTGCCGCAACCAGCAAGTGAAAATGTGCCGTTTGAAGTATTGAAATCTCCCTTCATGCCAAGTTCCGCCCTTGCATCGGCACCAAATGAAGTGCAAATCATCGACTTGCAAACAAAATAGGCATGCGCGAACACCATTGCGCCAATTCCGAATGTGGTACCAGGTCCGGCGAAGTTCATCCACACCCGCGCATCGGCACCAACCTTTGCGCCAAAGGCAACCGACACTACTTTTAAATTCACATCTATATCAGGAATTTCAACAGGGAATGTTTTCATGCCTGTGATGAAGAAACCGCCAATCCCGTTTGCAAAGGTGGGCGGTAAATTTTTATCGTACGAAAACTGCATGAGCGTTTTTTTCGCATCGCCCGAAATGGCAGGATAATTTCCAAACATACCACCTGCCTGAACAGTGCCAATCCCCGGTACTGAAGCATTGCCGCCTACAATCAGGTAATAACCCTGTGCATCTACAAGCAAATTCGCTGCGCCGTTCACGCTGATGCCTCCCATGTTTTTGTTGATCTGAAGATGGCCCGTCATTCGCCCGTTTTTAAAATCGTAGGTAATATTCATGCCGCCAAAAGGCGTATCAATATTCTTTAACGACACCTGTTGCGAGTTGGCTTCAATATCACCTTTTATGGTAAAAGCAAGTCGTTGTTGCCCTTCCACCCCAACAGCACCTGTCATAACTCCATCGAAACTAAAATAATCCCAGTCGTTATTTTTTATTTTCATTTTTCCTTTTACATCGGTGAGTGTTATAACGCCATCGCCAACAGACAATATCTGATCCAGAGGATTTACCTCTACATATATATCATTCGGTTTTCTATACAGGGTTGTCATCAAAACGATTCCCTCCTCATCAATAATTTTCCCTTTTGCTTCGAATCCGGTAGCATCAAGCATTTGTGTATTTGCTAATGGTGTATTCAGGAATTTAACTTTGCCCGGAGCCTCGAAGTTGATAGGTAGCGTTTTAACATCCATTGCTATGACACCACTTTTTTTCGAAAACTCAAGTATGCCGGTATAGTTGTTATTTACTCTCGGTATACCCAGATCCACCAACCCCGAAAGCTGGAAATAATTACTGTAGTTGTTCAGGCTTACCGGTTTCATTTTATATACTTTATAAAAAGTAACCGGTGGTGTGGCATTACTAAAACTAACCTGATTCTCGTTATTGCTCATGGCTTCAAAAACCGAAAATTCAAGATGTACGCCAGGCTCCATTCCTGGCAATCCTTTAAGCCTAGCCGCAGGTTGTCCGGCCGATCCAATCACAGCAAGCCGCCAGTGGGGCTTCATATCGCTTCCCGTTTTTGTATCGTAAACCACATAGGCGTTGGTTGAAACCATTTCAAGAGGGACCACTCCCGCCAGGCTCATAGCACCAAACTGAAAGCCGTTAAAAATTAAATCAGATGGATGAATTTTCAGACTATTAAAAGGCATATCCGTGATACCGGTTTTCATAGTTCCACCACTAATAAAAATGTAATTGTTCTGCATGGAAAGATTCCATTTATCACATTTAACATTCCATTGTTCCAACTTGAAATCCAGTCCGGGTTGGTTATAAATTGGATTGAATCCCTCCTTTTTAACCACCAGATCACCAATGGTTAATTCAAACTTTTGTGGATTCATTAATGGAATTGCACTTGTGGCAAGAGTTGTGTTGAGAGTAATCGAATTGCCATTTAATATACATTTTCCCGCTTTCGCGGAAGCATCAAATCCATGCAGGCTGAATTCTATAGAGCCGCCCTTGTCATCGGTGAGCTGAAAAGATTTTTTACCGGGAGCTTTTGCCGATATCGTTTTAATTACATTGGATACCGGTGTTCCGTCAGCCAAATACAGAGCTTCCTTTGAAAAAGAAAGTGCCGCATCCGTGAACTGAAAGGAACTGTTTTCAATTTTCACTTTCCCTTCAATATACCCGGATTCATTCGCATCGGGCCGAACAACCAGATAACCGGAAACCGGTGTGTGGGTTGCGTAAAATTCATTGTGAACTTTAACCGCGACCGACTGCACATTTGTTTTTACATCATTCTGTTCCGGCTTGGTAAGAGGCACACCCTGAGGTGTAGTTGCTGACAATTTTATCATCTTAATTCCGGTAAATCCCATCATGAAATTAGATTCGTCTATTTGAAAATTATCGTTGTCGGGAAGTTTCACAAACCGGCCCGAAATGGTAGCAGTGGTGCCCTCATCAGTTAATGATTCAACAATAACCGGCAATTCATAAATCTCAGAGATACTCAATTTGTCGAATACCGGTAAATGAAAATCGACAACCTTGGTTTTGGTAATATCTACGGTTTTAGACTGAGCAATGATGGTAATTCCCGGCTCTGATTTTCCGGCAGTAATAACCGCTTCCGCGGGATGTAAGGGAATTTTCCCCAATGAATACTTCCCGTTTGCATCCGTTTTCACAAGTGAGGTTGTGCCTCCGCTTCCCTGGTCGAGGAATACATCGGCACCCGCTAAGGGCTTTTTATCATTACCATATATAACTGTCCCCGTAATGCGAACCGCTGGCTCAAGCAATATACTTCCATAATCCTTCGGCGTAGTGCTGTTTAAATTTTCAATGGTTATATAATAAGGCATCAGATCACTCTCTTCCGGCGGTGTTATCTCAAGTGGAAACTTTTCCGACATGGATGAAAATTCCATCAGTACTTTACCGTCATCCTTTGTTATAAACGGAGTGATGTTACTCTGTTTTATTTTTACAGTTGCTCCTTTTACCGGTTTGTTATTCAACTTTTCCTTTACGGTAAATGCTATCCGGTGCATACTCCGGTATACCTTTAATTCACCCAGGTCCTGATAATTGCCATTTACTGATTTCTTAATCTCCACATTATAATCCTTCGGTTCGTAGACCGGATTATCGGGAATAACCTGAAGTGTATATTTACCTGAAGGAACTTGTGCTGAAAAGTTTTGATATTCTTTCCATGGATTAACTGTAATAACAGGTACGGTACTGACTGAAATCTGATTATTAAAAATCACTTTTGCCTGTACCGCATTTCCCACATCGTCAATTACCCGGCCGCGGACCAATCCATCAGTGCTGAGTGTAATGGTTTTTAAGTCGAGTTGTTGCCCCATACTCAGAATACTCAAAGAACTATCTTCATAAAATTTGTATCCGCTTGCCTTAATCATTAACGTTCGCTTCGGTCCGATTACAAGAACTTTCATGTTAGTGCCCGTTCCCTCAATTTTAACCTCTACATCCAGGTCATTGAATTCAAAGTATCCTTCAGGTCCTGTTTCAACAAGTCTGAAAAGATTGGATGGATTGTAATTCGCTGGGTTGGTATAAATTGACATGATCACCACTTTGATGCCAGCCATGGGTTTCCCCTGGCTATCGACAACTCTTCCAATAACCC
>CAZPKJ010000013.1:6508-30102 GCA_964587075.1 uncultured Flavobacteriaceae bacterium
GTTTGTCGGGCCACATGCTTACATCAAAATGCTTTGTTTCCAGTTTATACTGACTGTTCCAGGTTGTTTTCGACAAGTCCCCTGTAGTTGGGAATATCGCCAGCTGTGCCGGATAAATAGCGTTGTACCGGACTGATTCATCTTTGTAGTTATAATTTCCCTTTATTTTATTAGTACTGCACTGTATAGTATAACGATCGGGGTTAAGGTTAGCCTGATGTCGCATCATCCTGGTGAAAAAAACTTCGCCCTTGTTGTTGGTTTTCCCGTTTGAAATCAGGATACCCTGTCCTTTTGGATTAGGTGCATTGAGTCCCTGGCCCTCATCTATGGGAATTCCGGCTTGTGGGCTTTTCCGTACAACACCCACATCCACATCATTCAGGGGATTATCGCCCCCGCCCGTTTGTTCAATAGAGGTTTTAACCGATTTCACTGTAATCTTAAGATTATAATCTTTTGCCAGCGACACCACATCGCCAACCTCTTTCACTTCCCATGGCTGAACTATTACGTCGTTTTCGGGACTGCAGTAATATGGCGACTCCACTATAATCCGGTAAGTGCTATAAACCGTTCCTTTAATAAAATCGCTGTTTTCTTTCGGACTGCCATGTGTAAAATTCTCTTTAACCTGCCCGATTGAATCTGAGCTAAGAAATGTAAATGAAAAATCTCCGTTGGCATCAGTAGTAGTGGTTGCCATTACCTGCCCACTATTAGGAAAGGCAGTATTAAAAGCACTGGGTTGATGATACGGGTATTCATTCAGCGCGAAATTTTCTACCTGGTTGCTATAAAAGACTCCCTTTTTTATGATATACTTTTTTACAAGGCTGATTTTAACATTTGCAAGTGGTTTGGCTCCTGTTGTACTTAGGCCCTGATTATACTGGAATGTGGATGAACTGCCGCCCATCCATGGTAAACCTACCGGATTATTTATGAAGGTACCACCCCCCGGGGCGTTGGTGCCACCCGGTTGCGATCCGGCCATAACCGTGCCTCCGGCTCCCGAATTGTATGCATACATCAGCTTTCCACTAACCGTCGACATGGGGTACAGCGGAATTTGTGCCATTCCTCCGGGGCCTGCGGGGATTATCGGTTGTGTTGCTATCATTCCACCAGCAGGAGGAGTGTATTTGAACCAACAAACTTCACTTCGACCGTTATTTTTAAAATACGTTTTAGTTTCACCATCACGGGCAACCACTTCCCACGCGTAACTTTTTCCTGCTTGCAGCGGCGGATCTACGGGTCCGTAGAAATAAGTGAACCCTTGTAATTCTTTTTCAAAAAACATGGGCGTAGTGGCTGCGTTCATAACAGCACCGGGGTTCATTCCTTCCTGAGGAAATTCGGTGATTCTTAGCGTATATGTAGTAAATGGCGGCGCTCCAGCGGAAGGGGTCCATGAAAATACAATTCCATTTGCAATAGTCGTATTTATGGCCGCTCCACAAGCCGGATTTACAAGGAATGGTGGTTCAGCTTCCAGTATCGAAAAGCTATTGCTGCAACCCAAAGGATCGTCGCCCGAAATAAAGGCGCCGTCGCTGTTTTGTAACCTTACACAAAGCCGGTAGTTACCAGGAGGTAAGCCGCTTTGCGCCATTCGACTGGCTGTTATTCCTGTGAACTGCAAATTCTGAGGGAGGAAATAAGATTCGAAATCAAATAAAGTCAGCACCATTGGAGCGCCGGTAAGAACAATATTAAATGGATTGTAAGCCGGATTTGTCCTGATAAAAATCCCGTTATCTCCCTTGAGGGTAAACCGCAGATTCACGTCCTCCACCGTTACCGGGAAAATCATGATTTGTGTTTTGCCCGCAAATTCATTTAAATACCGTGGTGCCGGTTGCTGTACTTGTACCGTTACCGGGATAACTGCTTGCGAACACAGGTAAATTGGCGCCAATACAAATAGTAAGGCAGCTACACTTCTAGAAGTTAAACGCATAATTGATATCTCCTCTCTTATCGTTAAATGATTTTACTGATTCAATAAATGATTTCTGATTATTATAAGTATAACGGAATCCAATCTTGTGCTTTTTATGTAAACGCAAATCAGCATGAAAACCGATAGTTTCAGTTTGATTGGACTTAGATTTGTCTTTACGTGTTATCCGGTTGGAATAATTTATTCCTGCTGTATACTTTTTTAAAAATGTTTTGCTCAAGGTAAAGAGTGGTCCCGAAACGCGGGTATCGATATTGCTTTGAGCATAATCAGTAAGCATCCATGAGGCTGATGTTTGCAGCATTAATTTTGGAACCCCAAGGGCATACATTGCCGAAACAGATGTCATTTCAAACTCCGAAAAATCTTTGGTATTGACGTTACCGTCGGATAATGTTTGCCCGGTGTACATCAGGTTCAAACTATGAACCAGCGATCCGGTGGCCAAGTTGAACTGGTTCATCACGGTTGCATTAAATGTTGCCTGACTCACGCGAACGTTTGGGTCTGTTTCGTACAGTCCTGCGCTTTGTTCTATACTATAATTCCCTACAGTAACATTAAGCATATAAAATTTCCATGGCCTTGCAGTTACTCTGCCCGAAATAATATTTCGTTCCGTTTTAAAGGACTTATTGTTATCGAGGTGGTCGCGCTGAAAGCCGAAACTTAAGTCAACCGATAACTTCTTACTTAAAAAATCCATCCCCGGGTCAATGGTAATATTTCTTACATCGCGCTGAAAAAAATATTTGCCAAACGATTCAAACCCCGGCTCAACTCTGAGGTATTTCAGCAATACCCGTAAATTGTTGTGTTTGTATCCTGATTTGAAATCAATTACTGTCCCTTTTTCAATAGTCTTCACTCCTTCATCCGGCAATTTGCTTTCGGTTTCGGATGAAGCGAATTCCAGGTCCGCAATAAAATATTTCAGGAAAGTATGAAATGTATTTACCCCCATCACTTTATTTTCAGCAGCTTTTAATAAAAGGGTATCGGGTATATTTTTTAATGATGTCCTGTCGTCGGCAGCGGTAAAATAAAACACATTGACTTTGTTTTTCTCATTTCCGTATCCCCCTTTCAATGCCAGTCCGCGCCGCGTGTATGAGGGTACTTGCAAAAAAGAGGTATTTTCGGGAATCTTTGGTTCTACTGCGCGCAATAGCCTTCCGTACATAACGGAAAAATTAAATTTTTTCGGGTGATTGATTTCAGCACCTGCCCCAAAAATCTGGTGTCCGGCGAGCGAGTACTCTGAAAAACTAAGATTCCGGTAACCTAAATGAAGCGTTGCACATTTGTAGGTGGGGCTTAGTCCAAACTGATTGAAAGGTTGCCTGAACGATCGTTCCTTTTCACTCCATGTGAATTGAAACGGAAGTACCACTCCGTAAAGCGTAATGGTTGGTGATCCGATTATGGTCCATGAGCCGGGCTCCATGTATTCGGAACCTGTTGAACTGAAAAAAGTGTACTGAGCGGATAAATTTCCTGAAAATGTTATCGGTTTTGTTTCAGAAAGATTGGACAGATCCTGGCCACAGATACCCATGTGTCCTCCGGCTAAAATGAGTAGAATCAATACTTTTTTCATAAAGTTTGTCCTTTCCCGAAAAACTGTGTTACAACCTACATTTCAATTTTAAATTATTATATTTCAATTAGTTTATGCTAAAATAAAAGAAATCACAGAATTGACCAATTCCTGACTCGTGTTAATTCAAAATAAAATTGATATTAAAATACCATATCCAAGTTGATTTTTATCACCCCTGAGGATTTAATTTATAATTCATCCTTAACTTAGGTCGTTTATTAACAATTGCCCATGGATGAAAACCATTTTATTTGTTTGTATCGAAAACTCTAACCGAAGCCAGATGGCGCAGGCATTTGCGAACATTCACGGTAAAGGCAAAGTAATTGCGCACAGTGCGGGATCATCCCCTTCGGGTGTGATAAACCCAAAAGCGATTGCCGCCATGAAGGAACTTGGTTACGACTTATCGGCACATCAGTCCAAGTCGCTTGACGACATTCCAAAAATTACGTATGATATCCTGGTGGGAATGGGATGCGGGGATGAGTGCCCTTTTGTACCTGCGATAAAAAGGATCGAGTGGGATATTCCTGATCCTAAAAACATGCCGCATGACGAATTTATCAACGTGCGAAATTTAATTGAACAAAAAGTGATTCAACTGCTCGGCGCCTTCTGATCAGGTTATTGTAACATTTGAATATCCTTAATAACAATTTCCTTCCGGCTGTAAGTTATTTTACCTTCTTCCACCAATTCATTCATCAGTTGTGTAACAGTTTGCCGCGTTGAGCAAATCAAACTGGCCATATCCTGGTGTGTTAAATAATTCTTAATGGATACGGCCAGTCCTGATTGAGTACCCTCGCGACGGGCCCAGTCCTTTATGAATTCCAGCAATCTGGATTTCACATCCTTAAAAACCAGGTTTGAATAACTGTTATTAAGCCGCTTCAGGCGAAAGCCAACCAGTTTGGTAAAACGAAGGGCAATAGACGGATAGGTTTCAAGAACGTTTTCAAAGTTATTCAGCGTGAAACTACAGATAAAAACTTCGGGAGAAATGGCCTGTGCATATTCGGGATTCCCCATGTCATGATCGAGGCTTATTTCCCCAAATAAATCGCCGGGATGAAGAATCTCCTTTATTATTTCATTGCCATTCATTCCTACTTCAACAATTTTAACTTTACCTTTCTTGAGAAAGTAAATTCGTTTATCCGATTCATCGGAAAGGTAAATTATTTCGTTGCGGAGTGCTTTTTTATATTTCATAATAATGCACAACTCTTCAATCTGCTCATTATTTAAAACAGAAAACAGCTTATGATTCCGCAAATGCCAGTATTTAATTTCGCTGTTCATTAGTGAAGTGTAAATTTAACAACTTCCCATAAAGCTAAAATAATAAATATTATCCCCAATAACCTGTTAATCCCCAACGGCAGCAATGAAAATATTTCCTGCTTTTTATAATCAGCCAAACGTGCAGCCAGAAAATGCAGCATCATAGCTCCCGCAGCGGTTCCGGCTACAAAAGCAATTTGTTTGGGCAACCCATTGAGCATAACAATTCCCGAATTGTTAACATAGGTAATAATCATAAGCCAAAAGGGGAACATCAGCGGATTGAAAATTCCACTTAAAAATCCAAATATAAAAAGCCCGTGATGATGAGGTTCCTTCAATTCAGCTGCATCGTCCTTGCTTTTCTTAACCAGAAATATAATTCCAATAGTAAAAAATACCACTATGGCAGCTAAGCGTATAATGGTATTTAACCATTCGTTTGAAATAATAAGTAACGACAACCAAAGAGCCAGTGATGAATAAATAAGCTCCGGCACAACTCCTCCGGCAGCAACCAGCATCGATCTGCGTACGCCAAACTTAAGCGCCGTGTGAACTACGGCCATATTAACCGGGCCTGGTTGTAACGAGCCAGCAAAACTAATTATGGCTGCCAATAAAAAAAGCAGTACCGGTTCAATCACCATGTTCTTTGGTATGCTTCATATGTTCGGTAACTATGCGCAAAGCTTCACGAAACGGCGTAAAAGGGATGCCGGCGTTATGGTTATGCATGGCAATCCGGTAAACCAGCCTGGTATGGAACAAAATATCGCGCTGCGCTTTTAAAAACCCATATCCCGGATTATAAATGTGCGCAGGCTCCGAAGTTGTTCCGTTCACTTCTAAAATTTTGATATTTTTCCCTTCGTACAAATCATTCAGTGACGGAACTCGTAAATCAAATCTGCCAAAATAAAACCCGGGCATATTACTGGCAATATTATCAAAAACTTCTACCAGTTTGCTGTTAATAAGCTGATTGCCGTTTAAGAATTTGGTTCCTTTACAGTGGTTGCCTATTTTTTCAAGGGTCGCCACTTCACCCGGAGCTAATATCTGCTCCATATGAATGTTTCCCTGTTCCCGTAATCTCTTTATTTGCATCCTTGCCCTTAATGACCGGCTCATCAGTTGTTCAATGGTACTTATGCCATCTCCGGTAACGGATAAAAACTCTTTCAGAACAACCGAAGTTATTCCGTGTTCATAACTGCCGGGATAGCGGTAATATAAAACACCCAGTTCCATACTATAATCTACAAATTCCTGAATAATAAAATCACGCTGGATCCTGTTTACGTATTGTTGTAAATTGTGTTCATTCTGTAATTTTTTTACCATGAGCCCGCGCTCCCCCTTATCGGGCTTTGCTATCACTGGAAACTGAAGCTTCATTATTTTCATTTCCTCCAATATCGCTTGCGCGGATGCATTTGATGTAACTAAAAATGTTACAGGCTTATACTGAGCCGGCACCATTTTCAGAATTCGTGATTTCGATTCCCCGAAAAAACCACCAAGCTCAATGGCGGGATTTGCAGCAGTAAAATATGTAAAGGAGCGCGCCCTTACGCCGAGCATCAGCGCGTACAGTGCCGATGGTAAAAAAAGTATCCAAAACGGCCAGTATTCATAATAAAACATTTTCAACAACCACAAGGGCCATTGAATTGGTTGAGACTTTTTGACGGGAATTTCTGAAGCCAGTTCTTTTATCATCCGATAAGTTATAGTCTTATGTTCTATTACAAAACTCTGATATTATACTGCTTGCTTTCAGGAAGGTCTTTGTATTTCATATAAATTCCCTCTTCCGATTTTTTAATGGACGTAATACTTACCGTGAACAGCTTTCCTTCACGGTTCATGACCAGATCATTTACCTGGTTTCCGGTTCCTCCAAACTCATGAAAATGCATAATGGCATCCAGGTCAGGGGCCGGATTTCGTGCCAGCCACTCCTTGAACCACTTCCGTCTTTCATCTATCACTTCCCGATCGTACAAAGTAACGGATGACCATACACGTGGCTGTTCCGGATCTGCTTCATTCAATTCAACGGTATTCGCATCCCAAATAAATTCCGAAACCTTCAATTGTTTCCTTGAGTCAACTATAATAAGGGTAAATGGTTCAATGCCCTCTAACGAATAATTGTCAATAAAGTGATTGATGTTTTTAAACCTGAAAAAATCAAGTACTACCAACCCCCTGCTTGTCCGGTAAGGCAACTTTCGTTCATGTGGCTCATGTGCCCCGTTAAGCAAACAAAGTGTAAATCCATTTAATCCGGTTGCAATCCAGGTTCCTCCCGCTTCCAGATCTTTTGGAAAAAAAACAGGCTGCTCACTGATATTAAACTTTCTAGGAGGATTGGCTTTTTTCCGAAGTGCACTCTCATCACGGTTTGAAGTCAAAAAATAACCATTATTTTTTGCCGGGAGAAAAGTTACGGTGCACATTGTTTATTCTGATGTTTGATGGTAGACCATGCTATTCCAAAATTTTCCGGCAGTTTTACTTCCGGAAAATCGGATTGAAGGGCTATTTTAATAATTGCCATGTGATGAATAGCATGTTCAATATTGTAAACAATTTCACGGTTAAACGACGATTCACCGGAACATTTTCCATCAATACCGGGATACTCCGACAATAACAGGAGTTGCTTATCCGACATTCCGCCTATTCTGGCACTTATTGCTTCTAAAGTACGTATTGCCACACCGGTACTATTCTCTATGGCTTCGTTTCTGGCCCGGGCATCGTAGTCGATAACTCCCGACTCATACCCAGCCAACAGGCACTCGAAAAACTCTATGATATGCCGTACGTGTTTTCCTATACTGTTTCCCGAAAGCAAACCGGATTCGCCTGAGTATTGTTCATCACTAAGCTGAGCAGCAACATCAATGAGCTGACTAAATATTCCGGAAGTGATTGTTTGTGCAGGAGCCATATATTATTTGAAATGATATCTGATTGACGCTGATATTACAAATGACCGGGTTAACCCATCGGCCCTGACCTCGCGCACTAAGGCAGGAGCTCCTGCCTCGCCAATCAGGCTGAATCTGCCGGCTATTGGAACAGATGATGTTAGTGTGATGTTTAAAGTCAGCCCGTCGGAACCCTTCAAATCAAATTCCTCACCATTAACACCTGTAACCTGGTCTTTGTTTAATCGGTAAATGGCCAGAAGACCCGGAGTGAATGTTACGTCACCTATTTTGGCATTATAGTTTAAACGTAATAGAGCATCATCGCCACGGTCGAGTTTGTTTGAAATAAAATATCCGCCTTCCTCATCATCAACAAAAGGATAATGCAGGAATGTGTTTTCATTTTCATTAACTAATACCCTTTGATATCCGGCTGCAGCCGCCCATCTGTCAAACTGATATGAGGCCCCGAGAATTAAATCATATGTGCCCAATCCTGTCTGATAAGGCATAGGCAATGAATAAAAGGAATTGTCTTTCAGGTCGGTTTTACCTGTGGCGAGTTTAGTTCCGGCTGAAAGACCAAATATGTTGCCGGTTGCATTTATCAACCGATAGGTATATACTAAAATTATATCTCCCGGACCACTGGTTGACCCCAGGTTACCTGAAGTAAAGGTAAAAGGCACCGTAAACTGAAAAGAGCTGCGTTGGTTCATTTGCCAGTTGAACTCGGGGACAATCTGAATAACATTCACACCTTCCTCACCGCTTCCATATATAGCCTTTAAAGATACATTGCTCGCCATGGCTGAATCTGCCCCTGTTGCACTTTTCAGACTCCCGGCGGAACAAAACCCTGCGTCACTGCATCCCTGTGCTAAAACTCTGTTGCCGGCAACCATCAATAAGGCCAATATTACAAAACTTCCACATGCAACATATTTCATAAAAACTTATTTTTTCATCTTTTGTAATAACTCAAAGATAACGTTTTTATGGATGAAAGCAACGGCCAGGCAGCAAACGAATACTACGATACCATAAATAAAAAGCAGGCCACCATCGCCCATAACCTCAATCCCAAGGGTGGTGACATGTGCGCCTATGGCACCGGCCATCAGGCCGAGACCCAGTAAAGCCCCAAGCCATGAGGTACGCGGAACTAAAAGCAGCACCGAGGCTATCAGTTCAACAATACCGGTTCCAATCCTGCCCCAGGGCTCCATCCCCATACGGGTAAAAATATACACCGATTCTTCCGAAGCGGTAAACTTAAAGAAAAGAGTCTGCAATAGAATTACAGCAGGGATAATCCTGAGCATCCATACCAGGATGCGGTGAGGTTTTTTCATTTAGATGAGGTTAAAATTATGTTCCAGTTCTGATCAGCTTTCTTTTTCAGTGCATCTTCATTACTGTTCCAGGTTTCGAGTGTGTTGTTAAAAAAGAAATTATAAAACAGGTAGGTTCTACCTTCTATAATCTTAAATGTTTCCGGATCAATTTTTACTTTATCTCCCGAGTCACCCATCGCGAAAGCGCACCAGCCGCCATAAGCCGGCACATACTTTTCGGGATTTGCCTTAAAAGCTTCCCGGTTTGAAACGCTGCTGAAATAATAAATCGCTCCTTTGTATTTTAAAGCATATATACTCTTGCCTTTGTTTGCACGGTTCTGTTCTATATATGAAACGGGATCGAATCCGCTGATTGCAAGCTGGTTTTTATCAAGGTTTAAGTGCAACCCGCCAACCTGTGCAAATCCGGTGATTGCATAGTGCGCCGTTAGTATTAGTAATAGCAGCCGGTTAATCATCCTGTAAAGTTTTACAATAAAATTAACAAATTAATTTTGAATAATGGTTTTTATGGTTAAAGCGGAACCGGGCTCAGATACTTTAACAAAGTATAATCCATTCTTTATTTGCGACACGTCAACTTGCAACCGGGAAATCTCCTTTACAGACTCCGAATAAACTACCTTGCCAAGAATGTCAACTATTTCAATTTTTCTTGACAGATTCCCCGATGTAAAATGAAGTGTTATCGTATTGTCATCGGTTGAATGAATCAGATAAAAAATATTATCTTCAACTTCTTGCAACGAAGTTGAAATAACAGGGTTTGACATAGATGCCTGGTAAATTTCTTTGGTCGTGTTGTTTTGAACAAACGCGATAATCCGTAACTCTGAAAGATCTTTAAAATTAGTTGCGGCAACCGAAAAATTTATAATATCCATCCCGCCCGAAAATGTATTCAGTAAAGAAGTGCCGCCGGCATCGGGAAGCATCTTACGCATCACCCATGGGTATTCATTTTCGGCATTGGCACCCGCGCAACACACATAGGAACTTTTTAAAACATTTTTTTCAACCAACACCACATGTCCTGTAAGGCTCTCATTTTGGTTTGCCGGATCGATCGATTCCATGACTAAAGCAATATCAACCAGGTTACCGGTAAGCGTGCTGTTTAAAAAAGAAATCTGATACCGTGGCGCAATTGCCTGTCGGTTTGGAATGGTTGTATTGATCGTTGCCAAAAGATTTCCTGAAAAGTAATTTCCATCAACTATTGACCGGGGAACACCAACAACATTGTAATATGATACGCGGTTATTCGACTCAGCCGGATTCTCATGGTACATGGAGTCCTGATAAGGGAAGGAGGTATGATAGGCAATCATAAGAACTGAATCGGGGCGGGCATTCACATACGAGGCTACTACCGGGGTATTGCCGGCACAGGGAGGACACCCGCTATTGGTGAACTGTTCAATTAAAACTACTCTGTGCTGTGCCATAGCGGGTATTGCCATTAAGGCTAACCATAACAGGTAAATCAAT
This sequence comes from uncultured Flavobacteriaceae bacterium, assembly GCA_964587075.1. Classification (GTDB taxonomy): domain Bacteria; phylum Bacteroidota; class Bacteroidia; order AKYH767-A; family OLB10; genus CAZPKJ01. The sequence goes on from CAZPKJ010000013.1 coordinate 17,171, forward strand.
TTTTTCATGTCTTCAGGTATTTGTTTGAATACTCTAAATTACCGGCTTCCGTTCCGGATAAATGTCGGCTGACCGACATGAGTGCACATATCTTTGACTATCTGATACTTATGTCGGGTTCATTGGATCGATATTCGGCTATAAGTAAACATGCAACATGGCTTTATTTCAGAAATGTTCCTGGAGCCAATAATACCCCGACCGATAAGCCCATTCATTCTGATTTCCGTAACCTGCCGGCAACCCTGTTAAGTTTGTGTTAATTAATTATTTTTACCCTGTTAAACCTTCCGTGCCTTGCAAGGTCACAGTCAGGTTAAAATCAATTCTCAATCCTCCTATAATTCACCTTTATCCTACCCCTGTTTATGTTTACATCGTTATTTTATTATATCAGAAGAGTGTCGCTGGCACTTCTGGTATTCATTCCGTTTACCTTGCAGGCCCAACAGTGGGGGCATTACACGCTGTACAGCACTATGAACGGTACTACTACTTGGCTTATTGATACCAATGGAACTAATTTTAAAACGTGGACACATGCTTCAGCTCATAAAACATGTTATTCGTCGCACCTGCTACCGGGGGGGACGCTGCTCCGTTCAGTAGCCCGCAGCGGCAATTCCTTTTCGGGAGGACCTATTTGCGGCCAGGTACAAAAGGTCGACTATAACGGTAACCTTATATGGGATTTTGTTTATTCCACTACTGATTATTGTAGTCATCATGATATTCATCCTATGCCAAATGGTAATGTGTTACTCATAGCGTACGAAAGAAAGTCGGCAGCTGAAGTAACCGCCGCGGGATGTAGTTTGAATATTGAAATCTGGTCGGAAAAAATTGTTGAAGTTGAGCCTGTTGGCGCCACTGGCGGAAACATTGTTTGGGAATGGAAGTTGTGGGATCACCTGGTGCAGTCGATTGACCCTACAAAAAATAATTACCAGCCTTCTGTCGCCGATCACCCTGAACTGATTAACATCAATTACCTTCCCAAAAAAGACTGGATGCATATGAATGGTGTGTCGTATAACCCTATGCTCGACCAAATTACTTTCAGCAGTCATTATCTGAATGAGATTTATGTAATCGATCACAGCACTACTACGGCAGAAGCTGCCGGTCATACCGGAGGCAATTCCGGTAAAGGTGGCGACATATTATACCGCTGGGGAAATCCTGCCGCCTATTCCACTCCGGGTCCTGCTATTCTGAATGTAGTGCATGATGCACACTGGAACCCCGAAAATGTTCCCTACCCCGGATACCTGTGCGCTTATAATAACCGGGGTATTTCCATTTCAGCTTCCTGCGCCGACAGGGTGTCGCCCCCTTACGACGGATACAACTATTCCATTACTCCCGGCTCAGCATATACGCCCAGCAGTTATACTTTACGCCAGGCAAGCGGAGGCTACAACAGCAACATGGGGAATTCGCAAATGTTACCAAACGGAAATATGTTGTTGTGCATCGCCACTGCCGGTATAATTAAAGAATTTGATCCAAACGGTAATCTCATCTGGTCAAAAACCACAACAGGTTCTACTCCAAAAGCCTTCCGGTACGATAGCTGTTATGTGTTCAATACACCCCCTGCATTGCCTGTTGTATCACTGATTAATGATACGCTGTTTTCATCTCCCGCAACAACCTATCAGTGGTATTTCAACGGCTACCAGATTCCGGGTGCAACCAATGCATTCTTTGTACCCGCTCAAAGCGGAAATTACAAAGTACGAATAACCGATAGCAACGGATGTGTTCTTCGGTATTCCATCGACTATTATCATACGGTTTCTACCGGCATTTCCTCTTCCGCTGAAGCACCCGATTTCAACGTTTTTCCGAACCCGACAAACGGATTTATTTACCTGAACATCCCAGCCGGCGCGGGCGCATTCGAAATCATGCTTACCGATGAAATTGGCAAGGTGCTTCACTTCGAACAAAATATCAATCATATCGATTTGTCGAAGTATGACCAGGGGACCTACTTTATTACTGTAATATCTCCCGCCACGGGCCGAACCACTAAACGGATTGCTTATATAAAATAAAACTTTAATTACTGCGCATTATGAAATACCTTATTACTGCCATTCTGTTTCTGACTATTCCTTTTTCCATCCAGGCTAAAAAAGTAAAATTCGCCTGTGACATGACCGGTATAACAGTTCTGCCTACCGGAATGCATATTTCAGGTGATTTTCAAACCCTGGCCGGTTTTCCGGGAGGTGACTGGAATTCCGCATCTACACCTCTTACACAGGAGCCGGGAACTGACATATATAGTATCGTTGTAGATATTCCTGCTTTCGCGAAATATGAATACAAGTTTGTAAACGGCGACCAGTTTTATGAAGCTGAATTCGTTCCCGAATTCTCAAGAGTAGGTTATAACTTTAACGACAACCGCTGGCTTTACGTCGACAGCACCGCCAATGACACCACTTTCGTGGGAGCAATTATTTTCGCTGGCAATGCTCCGGCCGGCATGAAACTGGTCAGATTTTATGTCGATATGCAAAATGAAACGGTGTCATCAAATGGTGTATATATAGCCGGCAGTTATCAGGGATGGAACACTACCTCTGATATTCTCTATAGTTTTGGCGGATCAGTTTATGAGGTGATTAATTATATGCCGGTTGGTACATACGAATACAAATTTTATAATGGAAATTCCGGCGAATCAATAATTGGCAGCTGCACAGTAAACGGGAATAGAGAGATTTCAGTAGTTGATGACGTACTTGTAAATTCTGTTTGCTTTGGATTGTGTGGCTCTTGCCTGACCGGATTAATCGAAAATGCAGTTGCTTTGAATATTAAACTCATACCAAATCCTGCCACCTCGGTTTCCCGGTTGAATTTTGGAACCGGTGTTCATGATGCCACAGTAAAACTGTATGATATATCAGGCAGGTTAATACGAAGCTATTCAGAAGTTTCGGGCCTGGAATTGCTGATTGACAGGGACCATTTGCTGAACGGAATGTATTTTATAACGGTAAGCAACGACCTATATTCGCCTGCAACGGCCCGGCTGGTGCTTCAATGATGGCTCATGTAAATTTATAAGTTCAACAAGAAACCCCGGCAGAAACAGCCGGGGTTTCTTTAAAATTACTACCTTGAAATTAAATTCTATCCCCTTACTGTTTTTACGTATTACACGATGATCTATTTTAACAGGCTTGCACTTCTATTACTGTCATTTTTATCTCTGGCAAACCAATCCGCCGCCCAGTCAAGCTTATTTGATTTAAATACCATTCAAAAAATTGAAATCTATTTTTCGCAACCCGATTGGGATTATCAGCTCGATACCGCCAAACATGGTTCTGACGGATATGTGATTGCTGACTGGGTTAAAGTAAATGATGTTTTATTTAATCAGGCTGGTGTAAAATACAAAGGGAACAGTTCCTATGATTCCACTTATGTTAAGAACCCCGTTCATATAGAATTGAATCATGTAATTGAACAATCATACGGGGGTTTTACCGACATTAAATTGAGTAATGGATACGCTGACCCTTCCGTAATCCGGGAAGTGCTGGCATATAATATTCTTCAAAATTATATGGATTGTCCGCGTTCGAATTTTGCTAACCTTTACATAAACGGAACCTACATTGGATTGTACTCAAATGATGAGAGTATAGATAAAAAATTTGTTTCCAGAAATTTCAACTCTTCTTCAAATACATTTTTTAAATGCAATCCTGTTGTAACTCCGGGGCCCACAACAAAAAGTAATTTACGGTATATTCCGGGAGGTGATAGTACCGATTATTTTAATTTTTATGAATTAAAATCAAATATTGGGTGGGATGAATTAATTCAGCTTTGTGATACGGTTACAAACTATCCCTCTGAATTACACAAAATGATGGATATCGACCGGGTGATATGGATGCTGGCATTCAATTCGGTATTAATCAACCTGGATAGTTACTCCGGAGTATTTTGTCAGAATTATTACCTGTATCGGGATAAAAACAGGCGGTTCAATCCGGTAATATGGGATCTTAACATGGCTTTTGGAGGATTCCCTTTTGCAGGAAGCGGTGGCACGAGCATGGGGAGTTTATCTATAACCAACATGAAACAATTCGATCCGTTTTTCCATCAGTCCGACCCTTACTGGCCGCTTATAAACGCCATCATGTCCAATCCTTCATATAAGAAGCAGTATGTTGCTCATGTCCGAACCATCAACGAAGAAAATTTTGTCAACAGCAATTATTTAACTCTTGCAACCCAATTACAAAGTCTGGTCGACAGTTCGGTTCAACAGGATAACAACGCATTTTTCACCTATTCGCATTTTCAAAACGGATTGAATACCGATTATCAGGTTGGGAGTTATATGGTGCCCGGAATTGAAAACCTGATGAGTGCCCGGTCAAATTATATTCAAACCGTTCCCGAGTTCCTGTTCATTCCTCCAGCTATAATTAATGTTAACGTGAGCAACTCATCTCCCGTTTTAAATGATAATATATTTATTACCTCGCGTGTTATTAATGCTGATTCCGTTTATCTCGGTTACCGTAATACAAATACCGGGATTTTTGAGCGTGTATTAATGTTTGATGATGGCCTTCACGGCGATTTGGTAGCAGGTGATAATATTTTCGGATATGAATTGCAGATCCAGTCACTATATCTGGAGTATTACATCTATGCTGAAAATGCAAATGCGGCCATGTTCTCTCCCGAACGTGCCGAACATGAATTTTACACCCTGCAAACCCAATGGATGTTGCCCCCCGCCGGATCCGTTGTAATTAATGAATTCGTGGCCATCAATACAATGGGCCCTATGAATGAATATGGCGAGTATGCCGACTGGATTGAACTTTATAATACAACCGATTCCGTGTTGTCGCTGTATGGCTTATACTTTACCGATGATGCTGACCGGCCGGCAAAATTTCAGTTTCCTCAGGATGCAACCATAGCCGCCAAAAGTTACTTTACCATCTGGGCTGACGAAAATCCGTCTACTTCGCAATATGTTCACAGCAACTTTAAATTAAATGCCGGCGGAGAACAACTTATACTATCGGATGGCTTTACAATAACATATGATAGTATATCATACCCTGCTCAGCTTGATGATGTATCAACCGGCCGTTGCCCTGATGGATCGGGCGGGTTTCAATTTATAGGTACCCCAACCTTTAATAGCAAGAATTGTGTGACCGATACAATCATCCCTCCGGGTTGGGGGACGATAAACATATACCCCAATCCCGCTTCAAACCTCATACATTTTTCACTAAATAACAACCCTGTGTTAAATGAAATACGTATTACCAATTTACTTGGCCAGGTTGTGTTAAAAATCAGTCCGGTTACACAATCGGTTATTGATATAGCCAAACTGAGTGCAGGAGTTTATGCCATAGAATTTTTAAATTACGAAACCGGTAAATTTGAGAGATTAAAATTGATAAAAAGAGGGACGGTGAATTAATTGCTGAGGGAGTTACTTACAATAGGTACTGTAAAATGCTTTTGCATCTTCGTTATTCTGGTAAGATGCGGTTAAAAAATCGCGGCACGCGTCCTCCTTCCTGTTCAGTTGCAGATACATGATTCCCCTGTTTTTTACAGCAACGGTAAAGTTGGGATTTATTTTTATAGCCTGCGAAAGGTTGTACTCACATTCATCCCATTCCTTTCGTGCAAAATTGATATTTGCCAGTGTATTATAGGCGTCGTAATTAAAAGCATCCATCCTGATACAGGTTTTTGAATCCCTTTCAGCAGCCGCCGTGTCCCCCAACATCAGGCTTATTTGTCCCCTGTAACTGTAAAGCATAGGCTGTAATGAGTCGAGCCTGATAGCATGTGTAAAATCCTGAAGTGCCGCCTGATTGTTATTTAAACTAAAATGTACCAGGCCACGGTTAAAATATGAACGGGCATCGGCAGGGTCCAGCTCAATAGCCTTATTAAAATCGCGAAGCGCATTTTTTTGATCATTCCGTTTTTTATATGCAAAGCCCCGGTTTCCATAGGCCCGGTAAATATATTTGACCGGCGGGTTTTTATCGATAACATCGGTCATAAATACAATATCATCGACCCATACTGAAATACGTTTATGCGAAAGCGTGGCATAGGCCGCGATAACCGTTGTTATGAAGATTACCAGGAATGGCAACTGTTTTTGAAACCAAATAATGTTCTGTTCCCTCTTTTTAGATATCAGCCAAACGGGCAATAACATCAAACCGAGATATGGGAAATAAGCATAGCGGTCGGTTACAATGAAGAGTCGTGAGGGAATTATTTGAATATTGATGGCAATGGTCACTAAAAATAAACCGGTACATAAAACCACCTGTTTGTTATCCCGGAAACGGTAAACAAGGTAACCCACACCAGCAACAAAAAATAAAGACGCATAATACTCCCATGGCAGAAAGCCATCAAACCTGGGAGGGAAAACATAAACTGCACATAAATTTACAGGAACTACAAGCTTAACCAGGTAAAACGCGAATGAATAAGTTACCAGAAAAATCATATCCGGAGGCGAATAGTCAATCAGCATTCCTTCCGTGAGATTGCGCTGTGTATCGCTATCCATTAATGTAATAATTCCAAACACAATGCTCAGGGCAAACAATGGTAACTTCTCATAAATTACCTTTCGGGATAAAAGTTTACGGTTATAATAGTAATCGAACAGGATAAGCACTACCGGCAATGTAACCGCCTGTGCCTTCGAGAAAAGTGAAAACAAAAACCATATTATGGTGTAAACGAAAAATTTCCCCGATCCGGTTTTAATATATCTAAGATAACTAATTAACGCCCCCAGATAAAATAATGTGTACATGCTGCTGCTCCGTGCCGAAATCCAGGCAACTGCCTCAACATTCATCGGATGGAATGCAAACAATGCCGACACCACCAGACTTATATATCTGTTGGATGTCAGCTCCGAAATAAAAATATAAACCAGGATGATACAAAACAAGTGCATGATGATATTTACCATGTGCAGCGGAACCGGGTCAAGGCCCGTGAAATGATAATTCAATGCAAAGGAAAGAACCGGAAGCGGCTGGTACATGATCACATAATAATTGGTGAAATACATTCCAATGCTTTCCCACGACAAATTTGTGACTTCGGGATAATTTTGAAAATACTCATTATCGTCGAATGTTAAAATCGCGTTATTCAACGATCCCGAATACATTAAAAATGTACCAAATAAAATCGCTGCAAGTAAGGCAAGAGACAGCCAGGGCACACCTGATGCCGGTGCAGGCTCCTTTTTCAGGGAAGCCTGTTTCTTATGTTTCATTAGATTACTTGTGGTTAAGTAATCGCAATAATACAAGAAACTTATATAATAAAAAAGGGTGCAGCTTTAAAACTGCACCCTTTCAAATAGAAATGACTTTAAACTATCGCTGAATCACAAAGCGGGTAGTGGTACTTTGACCTGCATCCTTAACAGTTAACAGGTACATGCCGTTCACCAGATTCCCTGTTTCAATGGCTGTTTCCATAAGGCCATCATTAACAAAGGCATCAAATTGATGAACCAGCTTACCGAAAATATCCCTGATTTCAACAGTAGCCGCCGAAGATCCTTCTGATACATACGATAAGTTCAGCATTTGATTGGCAGGATTAGGATATACCGTAACCTTTGCGCCTTCGCTGGTATGATTTACTGCCGGGTATGTACGGCAGCTCGCTGTTGTGAAGTTTCCTAATGAGGACCATGCGCTATATGCTCCAACCCCGGGAGTTCCGCAAATGGTACGAACCTGCCACTGATAATCGGAATTACAGGTAAGCCCGGTCGCTGCAAACGGATTTGCTGCACTGCTGAAGAACGTCCATGATCCGCTACCAATTACACGATACCTTAACTGGTAACCGGGAAGTCCGGGAGCAGTAGCAACCCAGCTAAGATCGGCACTTTGATCGGTAATGTTAGTAGCCGACAAACCGTTTGGTGACGGGCAGGAGAAGGTACATGTAAGAGTAGAGAATGACTGCGTTGCCGACCATGGGCTGTATGGGTCGTTGCTAACGGCATTACCACAAACTGTACGCACTTCCCACTCGTAAGGAGTACTGCAGGTTAATGCGGAAATCTGATGCGGACTTGTTACATTATTAACCTGTGTCCAGGCAACGGTTCCGGCTAAACGATAACGAATATCAAACCCTACCGCTGCCGGTGTATTCAGCGACCAGTTCAGCGATGCGCTGTACAGTGCAATATTTGTTGTTGACAATGCTGTTGGATCAGGGCAACTGGCAGCGCAATCCAGGGTTGCAAAGTTCTGTAGTGATGACCACGGGCTGTAGAAGTAAGGAACGTTACCTCCGTCACCACAAACGGTTCTTATCTGCCATTCATAATCTGTTCCGCAAGTTAAATTCGAAACCGCAAAAGGTGATGTTGCATTATTTACAAAATTCCAATTGATTGTTCCGAGTTCCCGGTGACGTAACTGAAATGCTACCGTTCCGGGAGCAACTACATTCCATGAGAATTGAGCACTGTTCAACGTAACATTTGAAGTTGTTATGCCAATTGGCCCGGGGCAAAACGCGTTGCAATCCAGTGTTGCAAATACATGAATGCCCGACCACGCACTGTTTAATGGAATTGAAGTACAGTTTGTTCTTACCTGCCACTCGTAAGTAGTTTTACATCCAAGCCCTGTTAACTGGTACGGACTTGCAGGTGTATTAACCAATATCCATGCTGTTGTTCCCAAAGCACGATACCGTAACTGATAAGTTGTAGGAGGAGTGGCGGTTGCAACCCAGCCTAAATCGGCACTTTGTAATCCTAGATTACTGGCTGTAAGGTTTGTTGGCACAGGGCAAGCTGTAGGGCAGGCACCTGTTGTAAAATTGTTTAACAGCGACCACGAGCTGTAAATGATGATTCCCGCATCAAGACATTGCGTACGTACCTGCCATTCGAAAGCTGTGTTGCAGGTTAAGCCACTTACACTGTATGGGCTCGACACATTGCTAATCAATGTCCAGGCTGCAGACCCAAGCATACGGTAACGCAGTTGATAGGTAGCGCCCGGAGCGTTGGCGTTGGTCCACATAAGGTCAGCACCGTAAGCTGCTATGTTTCCTGAGTTCAGGTTAGTGGGTACATCACAAATGACAGGGCATGCTGATGTACTGAAAGTTGAAGCAGGTGACCAGGGCCCGAGCAATGGGTTGCCAAATGGATTTGGACAAATGGTTTGAACTTCCCATTCATAATCTGTACCGCATTGTAATCCTGATAATGAATATGGCTCGTTGATATTGTCAACGTTAGTCCATGCCAATGATCCGGCAACACGGTAACGCAAATTAAAATCATTCAGAAATTGCGGAGCAATATCCCATGATAAATCAACTGTGTTTTCGGTGATGTTCGAAGCACTTAAATTTGTTGGAACAGGACAAAGGTTGTTACAACTTAACGTTGTAAATGTTTGAATCGATGAGAAAGGACTCGGAATTAAAATGGGCCCTAAGGCACATATCGCCTGAACGCGCCATTCATAATCGGTTCCGCATAATAAAGCAGGAACTGTAAATGGTGGTTGCTGTACCGGTATCGGAATCCATGTTTGAAATCCAACAGGTCTGATTTCAAGAATACTGGTACTAACCAATATGGAAGTATTCCAATCAAGTTCGGCACTGAATAGTCCGATGTTCGATGATGATAATCCGTTAGGAGCAGGGCAGCCAATTTGTGCGTTAGCAATTTGTGGCGCCGACATGGCAATAGCAAATACTGCCGTAAACAGTAGTGTAATAAGTTTTTTCATGGAGCTAGTCTGGTTTAATTTTAGTTCAATTTATAAAAAAAACATATACGCCCGACTGTTGACCCTTCCCAAACTAATGATCTTGCGCATATCTATGTGATTTACAGCCATTTAAAAGTTAGTTCAATGTCCGCTGTTTCTTTATAAATTACTGAATAAATTGCGGTTACCTGCATGAAAAGCCCTCTATCATTGCATCCTGAAGTCCCGGGGCTTTTTTGAATTACAGCTCGTTTGTTCAGGTATTTGAATACTAAAAATGCAGAAGCAATGATGTTATCATCGCCCCTGCATGAATTATATTCAACCAAATACTAACGTTGAATCAGTAACCGGGAAGCATGAACACCTGTTATACTGTTAACAGTTACTGAATACCAGCCATCGTGAATACCGTCGGTATTCATAAAAAAATTGTTGCTTCCTTTTGATGCTTGTCTTATTTCCGTTGAAACAATTTTCCCAAACAAATCCCTGAACTGAATAACTATTTCAGAATCGGCAGTTGATTCATAAGCAATAGTGATAAAATCATTCGCCGGATTTGGATAAATTACAAGCAGCAATGGTGTTGTGAAGTACGATAAAGGCGACCAGGCACTTTGAATAACCGTTCCGTTGGCACCGGGACAAATCGCCAGTACCTGCCATTCATATGCTGTTCCCGGCAATAAGTTTCCAACCTGCAACATATTGGTTACTGTTGTAGCTGATACAAACGGAATAGTGCTGTTTACTTGTTTATATCGTACTGTATATGATGATGCCCCTGCAACTGTGTTCCAGGTTAACAATGCTCCTCCCTGGCTGACAGCGGTAGCTGCCAAACCTCCAGGGATTCCACAATTGTTGGTTGGTCCCTGCAACGTAGTAAATACTAGCGCAACCGACCATGGGCTTCCTGCCGCGTTGGTGCCTGGTGAACACCAGCTTTGAACCTGCCACTCGTAAACCGTTAACGGCATTAATCCGGTAAGTGTAATCATTGTTGCTGTGGTACTTTGAAAATACCAGTTTAACCCGCTTGCCAATGGCCTGTATCGAACCCGGTACACAGGGGCTCCGGTACTGGTCCATGCCAGGTCGGCTGTGGTAGATGTAATGTTTCCGTTAGTAAGTGTTGTTGGCGGCAAACATGTTGTATTACATATCAGCGTGGTAAAGCTGGCTGTTGATGACCATGGATTATTAAATACATTCGACGCCGGCGAACAATGAGCGCGAACCTGCCATTGGTAATGAATTCCACAAATCAGGTTTACCAGGACCTTGCTGTTAGTTGTGGCTGTTACATACATCCACGCAAGTGAACCCGCCTGACGATAACGAACCTGGTAAGCACCTGCTCCGGCAACCGTGTTCCAATTTAAAGTAGCACTGTTGCCACTGATATTAGTTGTAGTAAGCCCGGCAGGTGCGGGACAAACAACGGGGCATGCGGCGGCGGTAAATGTGTGCAGAGCCGACCATGGGCTGAGCGTTGTGGTACCTGAAGAGCTGAAGCACACATTTTGAACCTGCCATACATAAGTAGTATTGCAAATCAATCCTCCAAGCTGCCAGGGTGAAGAAACATTGTTCACATTATTCCATGCGGTGGATGTTGTAATCCGGTACCGTAAATTAAATGAACTTGGTATTGTGGTGTTAGCCGTCCAGCTAAGTACAGCTCCGCTTGCACTGATGTTGGAAGCACTTAAGTTTATTGGTGCGGGACAAGTATTCTGGCAGGCGTGTGTGAGTACAGTAAAAGGTGCTGACCATGGACTTAGTGTAGTAACACCGTTAGGATTTATACATATTGCCTGTACCTGGAAAATGTATGGTGTGTTACACGACAAACCGGTAATGTTCACGGGAGAAGAAACGTTATTCATGGTAACCGTTTGGGTTGTTCCTGCAGCAGTATACTGAACATTAAATAATCCCGTGGTTGAGATGGAGGACCACGAAATAGTTGCGCTGCTTTGTGTAACATTGGATGCCGTAAGCCCGGTTGGGGCTAAACAAGCGTTGTTGCAGGCCAGCGTTGTAAACGTAGGCCCTGCTGCCGGAGAACTGTTCACAGTAACACCTGTTGAACTGGAGGTACACACAGCAATAACTCTCCATTCATAGGTGGCAGAGCAATTCAATCCGCTTAGGGTGAATGGAATTTGCTGTACGGTTACCTGGCTCCAGGTCGCTGAACCGGCAAGACGGTACTCCACAATAAAGTAGGTCGATAAAAATGTCGTTGTCCATCCCAGCTGAGCACTAACTGAAGTTACGCCGGTTACTGTGGGAGAGATGGGTGGAGGGCAGTTGGTTTGCGCATTCAGTGACGCCCCTGTCAAAACAAGTGCCATCAATAGTACAAGTGAGCGGGTAAATATTTTCTTCATCGGAATAAGAATTAGTTGGTTGCCACATAAAATTACGCAATTTTATGGTACAACGATATGTCGCAAACAAATTCGTTTTAAATGACAGACTTCCTTCGAAAAATACAAGCGCAATACTGCCTGCAAGCGGTATACTTGGAAACATTCTATCGAAAACGGTCGATTATTAAACCCTGGCAGAAATGTTATCCGGGAATTTGTTCCAAATCCTTATCAGAGCTTGATCAGTTTAAATGAATGCCGGGCTCAATCATGGCTCCTTTCTCAGACAAACTGTTTAATTCAACTTTTTTTTGAACCCAATTGTTCTCATCCGTCAGTTGACCAATTTGTGCATACAGCTTGTCCGTCTCAGGACCGCTCTCGCCCTTGGGTTTTTCGATTTCGCCGGAAAAGGCAGGGGAAGCGTTTGCTAAAAATTCTTTCCAGCTGATGATTATCTGATTGGTGTGCAGTTCGTATTTCTTTGAAAGCTGCTCATTCGTGTTTCGTTCTTTTAAGGCTTTAATGACAACCTTGGCCTTGAAGTCTGCGCTGAACTTGCGCCGTTGTTTTATTTTAACGCAGTTAAACTTAAAGATTTTTCCCTAACTTATCTGCTGAATGGGATTTTAGGAATGATTATAAAACGACTAACGAATAATCAAAATAAAGTTTCAGATACTAATAAACGATCCGTTAGATTAATAAATTTACTATT
>CAZPKJ010000014.1:0-29694 GCA_964587075.1 uncultured Flavobacteriaceae bacterium
CGCTGGCACATATCCTTGTCGAACTGGTTCCGCGATTACCTTTACATTCCACTTGGCGGTAACCGGGTAAATCCGGGACGCGTTTACCTGAACCTGTTCATTGTATTCTTTTTAACAGGATTATGGCATGGAGCCAGCTGGAATTTTGTAATATGGGGCCTGTTGCACGGTGCATTCATGATCCTGGAGCGGTTAGGGTTTGGGAAAATGCTTGAACGCCTGCCGAACATTCTTCAACATGGTTATACGCTGCTCATTGCTGTAATGGCTTGGGTATTTTTCAGGGCACCCGACCTGGCTACATCCATTGGATATCTGCAATCGATGTGGGGGTTGCAGGATGTTTCAAATTACATGTTGGTAATGTTCACCAACAATGAAGTTTATTTCGCATTTTTTACCGGAATATTATTATCCGTTAATGGATTCAATTTTATCATGCGCCGCTTTATCAGGATCATGTACAGGAATTCACGCCGGCATTTTATCATAAAACCGATAATACGAAATATAAGAGCGCTTTTTTTATTAGTTATATTTGTTTATTCGGCTCTTTCGGTTGCGGCCGGAAGCTATAACCCATTTATTTATTTCAGATTCTGATGTTACTGCTGCTAAAATACATATTGCTGCTCGGTTACAATCTTTGTTTCTGGTGGGTACTTGGCGACAAGTTCATCAGCAATTACCATTTAGTTTGGATATTCACGCTTTTCATGACACTGACTACGTTATTACTTTTACGGCTGCAGCTGAAAACACAGTCCTTTAGTAAAATATTTTTCATTGGCACATTTATCCTTCTGATTTCAATTCCATTTGTTGGCGAAAAAGAAAATACCAGCTTTGAAAACCGGACACTAACAGCTTTTCCTGCGTTCCGAATGTCGAATCCCTGGAAGTTCTTTAATCAGTATCAAAACTATTTCAACGACCGGTTCGCATTCCGGAACATAGCCGTGCAATCGATCAGTAAATTCCGGTATTACCTGTTTGGAGTTTCGCCAATGCCCAAGCTGGTGGAAATAGGCAAGAACAACTGGCTATACACGAGCAACAGCAAATATATTACCGATACATCAACCCCTTTTACAAATGAAGAACTTGAAAAGGTCATTTTAAACTTAAAAATTACTACAAAATATTTTGATTTGCGGGGGATCAGATATTATTTTACCATGGTACCGGTAAAGGAGAGGATCTACCCCGAATACATGCCTGAGTTGCTGAAGTACCGGATGCGGTTCTCGAAAGCCGAACAACTACATGAAGAGCTGCTGAAGCATCCTTCCGTTCGCGCCATTGATGTTAAAGATGTACTGATCGAAGGTAAAAAAGTCCGTCCCACTTATTATACTATCGATACACACTGGAACGAATATGGTGCGTTCCTGGCTTACCGGAAAATCATTGAACGGATCAGGCAGGACTTTCCTCAAATAACGCCATCCGAAATTCAAGACTACCATATTGATTCGGTAATTATAGATGGGGGCGACCTTCAGCTTTTGATGGGATTCAGAGATGTTATGAAATTTAAGAGATACTTTTTAACACATAAAACAAGGCCTGAGCCGGCAAAAATTGATTCGTCGGATTACGAGCCCGGTTCAACAGCTTATAGCATCCGTGAAATGCCTGTAGCTGCCAGCGGACTTAAGCTGTTTCTGGTGCGCGACAGTTTCTCGGAACACCTGCGAACATTCATTACTCCTGATTTTGACCGTACCGTACTTGCCTGGAAGCCCGTGGTGCCCGTTGTAAAAATTATGTCGGAAAAGCCCGACATTATTCTGCATGAGATACTTGAACACTTTGCACCCTTTACCCTTGAGTTACCTCCCGAAATAAAAAGTGATACTCTTTTTCTTAATACTCATTTTCCCGGTTACTTAAACTAACCAGCCGGATTAATCTTTCATTCTCAATCGAAAATCGGTAAATATCATCGACAGGTGGGGACTGTAACAAGGGTCGTGATCGATGTAGCTTTGCCACCGCTCTTTAAACAAAGCAACGTCATGCAAATGCTGTTTATATGATTTCCTCGTTTTGTGCGGATGCCCCCGCGACACCGATTCGTAATGGTAAAGTTCAACGTGCGGCAGATAAATATTACGATATCCCATTTCGCACAACTTCAGACAAAAATCAACATCGTTAAATTCAACTGCCAGCGCTTCATCGAATCCTCCCGCTTCCTTAAAATGTTTCTTCTTTACCATTACACATGCGGCGGTTACCGCTGAATAATTGCTGATACATTTTAAAAAATAAAAATACCCGGGAGCATGCCGTTCATATCCCACGAATGTGTGGCCCGCAATGCCACCCAGACCAATTATAACTCCTGCATGCTGAACGGTATTATTCTGGTAGAGCAATTTTACACCCACTGCTCCGGTAGTTTCAAACTGACATTGCTCAACCATGGCGCTCATCCAGTCTGCATGGGTAACTTCGGTATCGTTATTCAGCAACAATAAATATTTTCCGGTTGCAACCGATGCCCCCAGGTTCATGAGCCTGCTGAAATTAAACGGATCATTATCGGTTACACATGTGAAACGCTCTGGCTCCCTTTGTTCCCACTGTTTAACAAACTCGAAAAACTGCGGTTCATCGCTATTGTTATTGATAAGGATAACTTCAAAATCGGGGTACGAGGTTAGTTTAAATACCGACTGAAGCACCACTTCACATAAATCGTGTTTGTTACGCGTAGGAATAATCACCGAAACTTTTCCCGCATCGGTAATTCTGTATCGTATTGAATAAAATCCCGGCAGGTTTTCTATAAGACTAACCGTTCCGTCAATATTCCGGCGTTTCAGGGCATCCTCAATGGCTCTTATCCCGGAATTAAAAGCATAGGGCTTGGCTGATTCATTAACCGAAGTCGATTGCGAATGCATACGCCAGTGATATAAAACCAGGGGTATATGATAAATTTTAGTGGTCAGTTCGGTTACCCGGAGCAACAGGTCATAATCCTGGCTGCCTTCGAATCCATCCCTGAATCCGCCGGTTTTATCGACGAGCGATTTCCGGATTACAACCAGGTGACCTAAATAATTTCTCGACAAAAAATTATCGGGGCACCAGTCGGGTTTAAAATGGGGGTCGGTATGCTTGCCCTGCTCATCAATTTTATCTTCATCCGAATAAATCAAATCAGGATCCGACTCATTTATAACTTTAACAACATGATACAAGGCATCCGATGAAAGCATGTCGTCATGATCGAGCAGTGCAATATACTCACCGCTGGCTGTTGCGAGAGCTGTGTTTGAATTAGCAACAATGTGGCCGTTCGTTTCCCGGTGCTGTACTTTTATCCGCTTATCGCGGGAAGCAATAGCTTCAAGAAATTCTCTGATTCCCTTATCGGTTGAACAATCATCTGAAATGCACAACTCCCAATGATCATATGCCTGGTTAAACACCGACTCTACTGCCTGCTCTAAAAATTTAACCGGTGTATTATACACAGGTAAAATGATACTGATAAGGGGCCTGTTGGTAAATGATAATGATTCGGCCCGATATTTTTCAAGCTGTACGTGGTCCGGAAACCAAACATCCATCCATAGTTTGTAATCTTCGGTACGTTCTTTTTTAATCCCAAACAGCTTTCGAAAAAAATAACGGATCACCTTCCACGCGAAGTTCCAAATGCGCTTTTGGCCTTTGTAAGATGTAATAAAAATACCAAAACGGTAAAAACTGAAGCTGTCGTTAGCCCACATATGGCTCGACGACTTAATTACGTGATCGAATTTTTCCCTGAGTTCCTTCAACATTACCTTTTCGCCATAATTCCTTTAATCTTCAATAAAAGCGCCTTTACCATAAAGGTGCCTGAAACCCTTTGTTCCAGATTTTCGGGCTGAGATATGATGCCGTTTAATTCTTTTTCTTTTTCTCTCAGTAATGAAATAAGTTGTTCAGTCTGTTCCGAAATAACCGGCAACACTTCGCTGTGAAATCCCTTCTCATACAGATGCATGGCCCAGTTGAGTCTTTGCCGGTCGAGCGCAGATTTAACTTCACCGGTGAAGTTTGCGCTCATAGTATTTAACATCCGCAGCCATTTAAGCTGGTTACCCGATTCGTCCTGTTCCGACCACATCCCGCCCTGGTGTATCCGGTAAACGGCCATTACTTCATTTATACAATAAATTTTACCTCTGAGCGCATTAAGCATATGCAAAGCGTAATCGCCTGCCAGTACCTCATCAAACCATACAGGAAACGAAAGGCCCGATTTGAACATTACTGATGGCGTATGAATATAGTTGCCCTTAGCGAGATCGGTAATTCCGGATTCGGAACCGGGCACTTTAGTAATATAGTCATCACAGAGCCGGCCGCTTTTTAATATCTGAACTTTGTGAAAACATATTGAATAATCAGGGTTTTGTTCAAGAAAATCAACTTGTTTTTGCAACTTCAATTCATCAGTCCAATAATCGTCTCCTTCGCACATAGCAATATATTTGCCTGAAGCTGCAGCAACGTTCGCTTTAAAATTATACCGTCCCGTAGCTTTCCCGTCAATATATATTACATCTTTCCTGCTTCGGAGGAACAACCTGATCTTATCAGGATGTGATTCAGCCATCCGAACACAAATTTCACGGGTACCATCATCCGATTCATCCTCACCAAGAATTATCTCAAAGGGGAAACTGGTTTTTTGCTCAAGTATACTATTCAGGCATTGCTCAATAAAGGCAGCGTGCCGATACGTTTGAACACAAACCGATACCAGGGGTTTTGTTTCATGATGCAATAAATGATCCTGCATAATTTATTCCCTGATGGTTAAAATAAAAACCCTTATAGTTATCATTGTACTTTACGATAAAACTTTGCCGGGCTGCCATACCACACTTCATTATCGGGCACATCGTTACGAACCTGGCTGCAGGCACCTATTTCGGAATTTTCGCCAATTGTAACTGCCGGCATAATAGTTACATTGGCGCCGAACTTACTCCCTTTTTTCAATACTCCACTCTTCTTTTCATTGTTCCTGGAGAGCACCGGGGTATCGGTAACTACAAAGGCATACTTCATCAGCACGTGATCTTCAACAATGGTATCGGCAGAAAGTGTGCAACGGCTGCCCATGCCTACATGATCGCCTAAAACACAGTTGTCGCGAATTTCACAATAAGAAGTAAAGCTGCAATTTGAGCCAATTCTGCAGTTAGAGCCAATTTTGGTATACGTCCCAATTTTGGTATTATTACCAATATGCGAATCGTTTGAGATCATGGAATAATTACCAACCACTACATTGTCGCCAATGACCACATTGTCGCCAATAAAACAAAACATGCCTATTGACACATTGCTTCCCAACCTGGCGGACTCGCTTACGAAACTGAATTCATTCTTCATCTTTATTTTTATTTCTAAAAGGCTTTGGTGCGCCTTTCGGTTTATTCTCAAAATTATTTCTCCGGATAATGGCAGCGGGTACACCTGCTACCGTGCAATAAGTTTCGTCGATCGACTTATGCACTACAGCGCCGGCGCCAACAATACAACCCTCACCGATCCGTACATTTGACGACACCACACATCCGCTGCCAAGGAATACGCGATCGCCAATAACAGCATTCCCGGCAAGGCTGACATTATTCGCAAAATGCACCATTGCGCCTACAATACATCCATGACCAACTTTACTTCCGTGAGCCATAACCGTTCCTTTTCCGATAATGGTATTTTCAGTCAATGAGCCGCGAACTATGGCGATACCGGTTCCAATAATACAATCTTCTTCAATAATAACTCCTCCCGATTGAGGTTGCATAACACGCGTCCCATCATCATCCCAAATCCAGGCCATACCCCTGGCACCTACAACCGTGTTGGATTCAATAATTGTATTGGCTCCTATCCTGCAATTGTCATTAATCGTAATGGAATTCTGCAGCACTACATTATCGCCGATTACGCATTCGCCTAATACGCAATAAGGGCCAATGTGAGCGCTTTTAGCGATGACAGCGCGGGGATGAATAATAGCTGTAGCATGCACTAAAGGCTCCGCAGCGGATTGTGTAATTTGTGCCAGCCGGTAATGTATCAGTTGCGGATTCGAAACCTGGATGATAAGATTATTGCCTGGTGTGAAAGAACCGGAACCGGTAAAAATCACACTCTCCCGGATCCGGGTGACATCCTCCGCTCCGCTTCCCGCGATATAATATATTCCATTTGGGATAATGTGGCGCAGGCTTGCCAGTCTGAATCTGATTTTTTCATCAGGCATATACGACGAGCCGATTTTATAAGCAACCTTATGCTCATCAAGAAACGCAAATAATTCCTGTATGGATATTTTGTTGTTCATGATAAAGCTTTGCCGACAAGTTCAACAATTCGTTCCTGATCATGTATGGCCAGGTCGTGATATAACGGAAGGCATATTATTGAGGATGCAATCCGATCGCTTACCGGTGTTGACGACTTATCAATGTAATCAAGTCCCGACAAAGAGGGGTAGAAATAACGTCTCGGAAATATATCCGCATCATTGAGTAAATCAATAGCTCGTTTTAATTGTACTTCGTTTTGAAAGACCACCGGGAAATAGCTGTAATTCCACGTAGTCCCGGGCCTTAACGATAGTGTTTGCAGGTTGATACCCTTCAGCAGGTGCGAATAGATTCCGGTAATTTTTTTCCGTGCATCAATGATGTTGTCGATATAAGGCCAAACGGCAAGTCCAAGCGCGGCACTTATCTCAGAAATTTTCCCGTTGATCCCCAATCCATGATATTCCTCGCGGCCCTTGTGGCCAAAGTTATGATGGTAGAATAATTTTTTGTACAATTCCTCCGACGCGGTAAACATGGCACCTCCTTCGGCTGTATGAAAAACTTTTGTTGCATGAAAACTACATGTGCTCACATGGCCATAATTAAAAATGGAACGCCCGTTATAACTTACGCCAAAGCAGTGGGCCGCGTCATAAATCACATGCAGGTTATGTTTTGCCGCGATTTTATCAATAACTTCTACATTACACGGATTGCCAAAAACATGTGTAGCCAGAATTGCAGAAGTGTTAGGACCAATTGCTTCCTCTATTTTGTTTTCATCGATGGAAAAATATTTATCCTCTATATCCACAAACACGGGAGTGCAATGTTCCCATACAATAGAGGAAGTGGTAGCCACATAACTAAATGGTGTTGTAATAATTTCGCCTTTAAGGTTCAGTGCCCTGATGGCAATTTGCAGGGCAATGGTTCCGTTTGAAGTGGCTATGATAAATGGAATATCGTATCGTTCGGCTATTTTGGCTTCAAGCTCCTTTACAAGGATACCGCGGTTTGTTACCTGGTTTACATCCCATGCCCGCTGCAGTATGTGGGCATACTCGTTCAATGGCGGAAGGAATGTTTTTGTAACCTGTATGGATGACATAACCGGATTTGGTATTTAATGTAAATAGCTGAACTGTCCTGTTCAGGCCAACAGTGGTGCCGGGGGTTTTCGCTTCAGGTGCGTTTTATAATATTCGCACACTTCGTTCACATCGCCTTCCATAGTTATAGTACCACTCTCCATAAAAATTGCCCTGGTACAAATGTTTTTTATTTCATCCACGTGATGTGATACATAAATGATGGTATTCCCGCTGGCTTTAATTTCATTAATCCGCGTGGCGCATTTTTGACGGAAACCAAAATCACCAACGGCAAGCGCCTCATCAATTATTAAAATTTCCGGTGTGTTGGCTACTGCAATTGAAAATGCCAGTCGCGACATCATCCCCGATGAATATCGCTTTACCTGCATGTCAATTTCATCGTCGGTAAGCTCCGAAAAATCAACGATGGCATCGAGTGACTGTTTGAGTTCTTTTTTGGTTAACCCCATCAGTGTACCTACAAGCTTAATATTTTCAAGTCCCGACAACTCGGGTTCAAGACCTACACCAAGTGCCATGAGCGGAGCTACGGAACCTCTCACAATTATTGAACCTGCATCGGGCTTCATAATTCCGGCAATGGTTCGCAATAAGGTGCTTTTGCCGCAGCCATTACGCCCCATAACTCCAAGGCACTCTCCTTTATAAACTTTTAAATTCAAATCGTGAAGTACATTCTTTTTTTCGAAAGGACTTTTCACACCCATGGTAATAATAAAATCCTTGATATTATTTATTCCATGCCGCTGGATTAAAAATCCGACTGATAAATTCTTTGCCTCGATAATAATTTCCCTGTCTGTCATAATCAATATCAATACTGTGAAACAAATCCTTTCTCAAGCCGTGTGAAAATAGTAAGCCCCAGTACCAACGGAATTATTCCCAGAAGCAACAGCAATCCAAAACTTGCCATGGAAGGGACTGCATTAAAGTAGAAAATTTCACGTATGGCGCCAATAAAATGATAAAGGGGGTTAAGCTTTAACACCCACAGGTACTGGGCTGGAATAAGCCCCGATGTATAAGCAATAGGTGTAGCATAAAATATAGCCGGCATAAACGACGACCATGCCAGCTGAACATCCCGGAAGTAAACATTAAACGAACTTAATATTAACGATGCCCCGAAAGTAAAACAGGTGAATAAAATCAATACCGGAAAAAACAATAAGGTTTCCCAGCCAATTTTTAAACCAAACGCCAGCATGAGTGCCATGAACGGTATGAGCGAAAAAAACAGGCTTATCAGTGATGCCAGCTGCGCCGACAAAGGAAATGCGATGGTAGGAATATTAATGCTTTTAAGCACCCCTGAACTGTTGATGATAGATTCAATTACCTGAATGGTAGTAGTTGAGAAAAATGTCCAGAACACCAGTCCAGTAAGGGCATACAACGGATAGCGGTCGATATCGGTAAAAACCTGACCAAACACAAAAGAAAAAATCATCAGGTAAATCAGTGGGTTCATCATACTCCACAAGAATCCCAGGAAGGAGTTTTTATACCGTAACTTGACGGTTTTAACTCCCAATGTGGCAACAAGACCAAAAAACTTTGAGGGATCGGTAAAGTTTGACATAGAATGAATAGCTGGCCGCAAAATTAATAATAATAAGGGGTTTACCCCATTGTGTGGCGGAATAATGATAAACGGAACATAGAATCGAAATGCAACGTCTGGCGCATATTGGCCCGGGTCAGCTGCCTATATCGGGCCCGCTCTTGCTGACGGGTTTAAAAAGCGCGATAATTGTCATACCAATGATTTGCAAATCGAAAAAGAAAGACCAGTTGTTAACATAAAACAGGTCCAGCTTCAGGCGGTTCTTTTTCTTTTCGTACTCATCGGTTTCGCCCCGATAGCCTTTCGATTGCGCTAATCCTGTTATGCCCGGTTTTATTTTATGGCGGGCCATGAAATTTTCAACTTCTACCGCAAAGTCCTGGGTGTGTTTAAGCATATGAGGGCGGGGGCCAACTACCGACATATCACCAATAAGCACATTAAAGAACTGGGGCAGTTCATCGAGGCTTGAGTTGCGTAAGAATCTGCCGAAAGGCGTAATACGGCTATCGTTATATGTTGCCTGCAACTCGTCGCTTTGGTCATTTACATACATGGTACGTAATTTAAAACACCAAAACCATTTATTATCGCGACCGGTACGCCGCTGACGGAAGAAAACAGGGCCGCGCGAATCCAGCTTGATACCTACAGCCAACAGCGGGAGGAGCCAGCTTAATAACCCTACAATGATGATGGAAGAAAATACAATATCAAAAATTCGTTTTGCCAGTTGCTTGTCCCAATCGTCGAGTGGCGTGGTATGCACTTTCATCACCGGAATGCCACCCAGCTTTTCCACCTCCAGGTCACGGAAAGTAACCCACTTAAAATCGGCTACCAGGCGCATCCGGATCAGATTTTCCTCTGCGAAAACCATCAGGTCGGTAAGTGTATCGTAATTTATCAGCGACATGGAATAAAAAATTTCATGCACGCCATTTTCAATGCAGTAACTTTTGAGTGGCTCAAGAAAATCGCGGTTGGCGGGGTCATTCAAATTAACCACTTTGCGAACCCTGTAGCCAAACTCGGGATGTTCATCAATAAAAGCCTGAACCTGTAATGGGTTATCGTCGGGTGTTACTATTACGATATTCCGGTAATTGAATCCTCTTTTCCGCGCATAGCGAATGGCAAAATGAAACAACAGCTTATAAATAAATGTAACTGAAAAAAGAGCTGTGTACATCAATAGCAACAGTTCCCGCGAATAACGGTGGGGCTGCTCAAAAACATAATAGGCAAAAACCAGGAGTATATGCGCAAGCAGTACCAAAACCGATGAACGCAATACCTTATAAAAGGATGATGACCGGGAAACATCATAAGGCTTAACAACCGAAGTAGCAAAAAACCAGGCAATGTTAATGTAGGTTAGCATGAAGCTGAACGGCTGATGAAATTCGCCAAACTTGTAATAAAAAGTGGCAATGTAACATGCGTTCAGAAGGATTACATCGCTAACAATATTAATCCTTTTGATATACTGTGAATATCGGGTCAATTCGTTAAATATAAGTTTGTTGAAGCACTTCTCCCGGAAAAGAAGTTCACAAAATTACAAATAAAACATACAGGGTTCAAAAACAAGACTTTTGCATGAGATATAGCGCTGTATATTAATATGTTACAGCTGTTATCCCCGAAAGGGGGCCTCCTCACCCGGATACCGCGAAGCCTGAGTAAAAAAGTTAAGCCCTATGAAAAACGCAAATGTAACCACGCCATTTTGCCGGGTGAGAATATTCTCGGTTAAGCAGGCAATAAACAACAGCAGCGTTAATGCTACGGCCGCTTTGTTGCCACGTTGTAAATTCGCTATAAAGGAATATCCAAATATCAGCAACAGCGACAACAACCCTGCAATACCCAGTCCAGCCCAATAATCGAGAAACTGGTTGTGAGTATTGTAATTTTTTTCCTCATACACCTCGGGCGAAATAGCCGAATAGCAACTGTTGAGCCGGTCCTGTACATTCCCCGGACCTATTCCGGTTAGCCAGTTTTCACGGATAATATCCATACTGCATTTATATATTCCTGTGCGCAGGTTAAATGAATTTTCGTGTTGTTCGGTGGGCAGGCTGGTATTGCTTATTGATATCTCGCGAAAGCGCGCCGAAAAAGTAGGAACCAGCCAAACCATTAAAATCCCGGCTAGCACAATACCCAGTGCCGCGTATACGGCCAGTATTTTTTTGCGAAAATGTAAAAACACCAGGAGAAGTGTTCCTGCCATGGTGCCCAGAAAAGGTGTACGCGAAGCCAAAATAAGCTGCATGAAGAGCATTAAAAGTATGAGCGTAATCAATCCTGTTTTGGTTTTGGCTGAAAAGTTTTTGAAGTTTCCAAGAAGGGTGTCGGTAATAAGCAACAGCGACATACCAATAAAAAGGGCGGCATAGGTTGGGTGCAGTGAAACGGCTTCTTCGAAAACGGTACGGATATGAAATGGAAGTGACGGGTCGCTTAGCATTTGTGCTGTTGATTTCCAGAATTTACCGGGCCCCAGGTGCTGTAACAATTTTGACCATACAACCAGTTCACCATACAAAACAATTACAACCGATGACAGAATAAAAATCCAGTTTATCAGTTGCTTTTTGCGCATTCCGCTATGTGCGGATGAAAAGAACCAGGCCACCGGGAATGCTGCGAGGCTCAATGAAACTTCGAGATAAAATAGTGAGGCTTCCGATTTATCACCCAGCCAGGTGCGGACGAGTATCAGTAAAAAAGGTAAAAACAAGATAACGAACTCTTTTGCACGGACACCACGAAAAGAGTATGTTTTGGCCACTATACCCGATAAAATGGCAAGTGCCGTAAATAATATGATGGCATAAACGGTAACCTTCATATGGATTACCGGAAAGCAGGCCAGGAAGCAAAGGCTGAGGTAATTTAATTTAATGAGCCGGTCTTTCCACATAATTTTCTACACAGTTTTTGAATGCGCTCCGGAATTTCGCTTCGGTAAATTCTGACACATTATGAATAAAATCTTCCTTACGGAAACCCTCTTTTCTGCTTTCAAATTTACCAATAGCTTCTTGCAATGATACTGCTGTTTGTTCATCAAAAAATATTCCGGTTTTATTTTCAACCACCGTTTCGAGATAACCGCCTTTACGATATGCTATAACAGGCGTGCAACAGCTCTGAGCTTCGAGGCTGGTGATACCAAAATCCTCTTCGGCTGCCAGCAAAAACGCTTTCGCCCTTTGCATGTAACTAATCAGTTCGGGCTTCGAAACAAACCCGGTAAACTGCACATTGCGCCGCGAAAGGCTTTTAACTTTTTTTAATCCGGGGCCGTCGCCGGCAACTATAAGCTTCCGATCGGGCATATTATTAAATGCTTCAACAATGAGGTCAAGTTTTTTATATGAAACCACTCTCATGGTTGTAAAATAATAGTCGAGCTTATCCTCATTAGGAAAAAAAGCTGCCGTATCAACCGGCGGGTAAATTACTTCGGAGTCGCGTTTGTAAATTCTTTGTATACGCTCAGCCACATTTTTCGAATTGGCAATAAACAAGTCAACCCTTTGGGTCGTGCTCAGGTCCCAGTTGCGGATGTAATTCAGCACGGGGGCCGACACCATTCGTTTCCACCAGGGCATGCTTGACTGATACTCATTTTTTAAATCCCACGCATACCTTACCGGTGAATGGCAATAACAAATATGAATTTGCCCAGGTTTTTTAAGAATCCCTTTGGCAACCGCATAGGATGATGAAATTATTAAATCGTATCCGGTAAAATCGAGCCGCTCGATAGCGTTAGGGAAAAAGGGCAGATAATTTCTGTAGTACTTCCGGGCAAAAGGTAACCGCTGAATGTAAGAGGTTCGCGAACGTTTGCCTTGTAATATATCGTTACGGTCAGAATCGCTTAAAAAATCAACCAACGAAAAAACATCAGCCCCCGGATAAATCTTAAGGATCTCTTTAACAACTTTCTCAGCGCCTCCATTCACTACAAACCAATCCTGAACCAGTGCAATCTTCATTGAAACAGCGCGTTTATAATTTTTTGGGAACGGTTTTGATTCTGCAAACCTGTAAAGATACTTTTTCCGGCTGAAGTATATCTTTCTCTTAATCCTTTATTTTCAAGTAAGCTGGTAATGGCTTCACGGAGTGAGTCAGGGTTGTTTTGATTAAAGTATATGGCTGCATCGCGGCAAATTTCTCTGAATACAGGAATGTTGGAACACAACACCGGACAATTTAACGCCATCGCTTCAATGTTTGGAATTCCAAATCCCTCGTAATGCGACGGGTTAATTAACGCGATGGCGTTTTCATACAACCAGCGCAATTCACCATAACCGGTAAAGCCTGTTCGTATCACCCCGGCATACGCTGAGTTAATACTTTTTGCAAAATTCCGGTTGTCGCCCCCCGCTATCACCAATTGATGTGGCATTAAACCGGATGCAAACAAGCGGATGGCAACATCAAAGTTTTTCCGGGGGTCGCTGGTGCCTACCATCAGGAAAAAATTCCCCGGATCAATTTGCGGCACCACCGGTGGTATTGGATCAGAGCTCAATAATTCGGCTCCCGCTTTATTGGTAATTACCGTTATCTGCAACGTTGATAACGCGAATTGTTTGATAAGTTCCAGTTTTACCGTTTCACTTACCGTGAATATATGTTTTGACCCGGCTGTAATGCGTGGTATCAAAAAACGGTACCACAAACCGAAAGGCCGGCTGAACCAACCGGGTTGTTTGAATACTGCCAGGTCATGAATAGTTACCGCCTGTTTTTTCAGAAGTAACGGAGCCGAATTGCACAAGTTCAAAAGTATCGCATCCGGATGTTTGTTCATGAAACGGGGCAACTCCAATTGTTCCCACAAATTACCGGTAAAATTGCCGGTTCGAATTATATTGCCTGCAAATGCCGGGTCTTTCAAAGGTGCCTTTGCAGGGACCAAAATTCCGGTTTCGGGTAATGCCCCGAGCAGTTCGGCACATATGCCCCTGGCAAAAGCCTGAACCCCTGATAATTGTTGAGTCAGAAACCTGCCATTGACAAAAATTTTAAGCCGGGGCTTACCCAAGTCGTTGTGATTCATAAAAACTACTTCAAAGTAATGGAAAGTTTGTGAATCAGTTGACCGGATTTTACTAATTTAGCCCGTATCCGAAAAAACACCGATGAAAAAACTATTACTGTTCGTATGTATTGTTCTGAACCTGCCCGGTCAAAGCCAAAATCTTCCCCATATTTTAACGCCGGCCGAGCAGGATGCCATGCCTGCCTATCTGAACTCGAGACTAACGCCTCCAGGGGTACTGAACGCGCCACCGGCAAGCCCGGTACGCACTATTGCTGAATGGGAAGAGTTGCAGGGCCTTACCATTACCTGGACCTCATACCAGAGTATTCTCAAGGAGATTGTGCGGCATGCAAAAACTGAAACCCGTGTTTATATTGTTTGCAATAATCCCGCAACCGTAATCAGTTACCTCGCATCCAATAACATCGACACGGTGAATGTAACCTGTTTGCAGTGGCCTTACAACTCGGTTTGGTGCAGGGATTACGGACTTTGGAGTGCCTACACCAATGATGTTGACTCCCTGCTGACCATTGACTGGATTTATAACCGGCCAAGGCCCCTTGATGATGCCTTGCCGGCACAGTTTGCCACCCTGTTGAATACCCCGTTCCATGAAACCTCAACAGCTCCCTGGAACCTGGTACATACGGGCGGAAATTTTATGACCGATGGTTTTGGAACCGGCTTCTCCTCAAAACTTATTTTGAATGAAAACCCCTCTAAAACCGAAGCGCAAATTGACTCTGTAATGAATATGTATATGGGCATAAACCGGTACATTAAAATGAATACTCTGCCGTATGATCAGATCCACCATATTGACATGCATATGAAGTTACTCGACGAAGAAACCATCCTGATGGGACAATATCCTCCGGGGATTGCCGACGGGCCTCAAATTGAAGCCAATCTGCTGTATGTGATCAATAATTTTAACTCCGTTTTCGGCACTCCGTATAAGGTGGTTCGTATTCCCATGCCAGCCGACAATGGCCAGTATCCGTCAAACGGTGGCCGGTATTTTACCTATACCAATTCCTCATTTGTAAACAAAACTATCATTGTGCCTACCTATAATATTCCTTCCGATACCACTGCACTGCGAATATACCGGGATGCTTTGCCAGGGTACAATGTGGTTGGAATTAATTCACTTGCCAGCATCGGAGCTTTGGGTGCCTTGCACTGCATAACAAAAGAAATTGGCACCGATGATCCGCTTTTAATAAGTCATCAGCCGCTGCCCGACACTTATGATGATGTAAATCCATACGTGGTTCAGGCCTTGATGAAACACCGTTCAGGTATCAGTACGGCAACCTTGTGGTATCGCACCGACACGCTTCAGCCTTACCTGTCGGTACCCATGACTGTAGGTTTTAACCCGGTTTATTGGGTAGCCGATATACCCCCCCAGGTTGTTGGTACTGAAATATACTATTATGTTGAGGCCGAAGCCACTTCGGGCAAAACGCAGGTAAGACCTATGCCGGCTCCGGCAGGATACTGGAAATTCAAAGTTCTTGGCAATCCAACAGGTCTTTCCGAAGCCCTGGTTCCTTCCGGGATGATGCCTGCATTTCCAAACCCTTCAAAAGGAATCACCTGCATTCCGGTAAACGGGAAAAAGGGCTTTGATTTAAAACTGGTTATTTTAGATGTTCAGGGCAAAATTACAGATGTTATATTTGATGGAAAATTACCTGCCAACGAGAACAGCTTTTTTACAGATACCCGTCATCTGCAATCAGGCGTGTATATCCTTGAGGCCCGGGGGCTAACAGGGGTGAGCCGTCAAAAGCTGATTGTCCGTTGATTGTATGCCGTTATTTGTCAGCCACTTAGGCTTACCCATTGATTTGTTAATCTCCTTCCCGACAGGCAGTTGGTGTGTCGCAGCTTATTGAAATTTTTTAGTTCTTCGTTCAGATAAGTCACTTTTGTGTACCTTTGCCCACTTTCCTTGTTCAAAACCCGGAAAAATGGATCGCCTCTCTGCATATTCGATTCCATTTGCTGGCATGGCGATGGGAAGTCATCAGTTTGATTATGAAATTGATGATAAGTTCTTTGAGTTGTTTGAAAACGCGGTAATCAGCCATGCCAATGCACATGTGAAACTCCTGTTCAACAGGTCCGAAACGGTGCTTACGCTGGAGTTCACCATTGCAGGTACCATCAGGCAGGTTTGCGACCGGTGCCTGGAGGAGTTTGACCTGGAAGTAGCGACCCATGAAATTTTGCTGGTCAGGTTTGGCGAAACTGCCTCATCCGATACCGACGAAATCATAGTAATTCAGCATGGCGAACAAACCTTAAATGTTGCGCAACACATTTACGATTACATCAGCCTGCTTATACCTATGCGAGCAGTTCATCCCGACAAGGCAGAGGGAATACCAGGGTGTGAGTCGGAATATTTAAGTGACAATCCGCAGGAATTAAACGAAAACCAGGATCCCCGATGGGACATATTAAAAAACCTGGGGACCCGAAAAAATTGATAATTAACAAGTAATTAATAGTGTACTAAAATGCCAAATCCTAAACACAAACATTCCAAATCGAGGAGTGCGAAGAGGAGAACCCATTACAAAGCTACTGCACCTACGGTAGCTATTTGCCCAACTACCGGCGAAGCACATTTATACCACCGCGCTTACTGGCACGAGGGGAAAATGTACTACAAGGGAAAAGTGGTTATGGAACAACCTGTTGCCTGAGCAGGCACCATTGCCTGACAAAAAACACCAACACATCGGCCGTTTATGAGAATTGGCATTGATATGATGGGAGGTGATTTCGCACCTCTGGAAACAACCCTGGGGGCCATCCAGGCCCGTAAGGAATTAGACCCCGGGTATGAATTGGTTCTCATTGGAGTCAGTTCCGAGATTAAACAAATCCTGAAGCAACATCATACTGATGAGTCGGACTTCACTTTTGTTGATACCCCTCAGGTTATCGGAATGGCTGAACATCCTACGAAAGCTTTTCAGCAAAAGCCCAATTCGAGCATTGCCGTTGGATTTCATCTCCTCAAGGAAAAAAAAATTGATGCTTTCGCAAGTGCCGGAAATACCGGTGCCATGATGGTTGGATCGATGATGTCGGTTAAACCGATTGCAGGCATTTTACGTCCTGCCATTTCTTCCATCATACCTGAAGAGGACGGAGGTGTAGGAATTATTCTTGATGTTGGAATCAATGCCGATTGTAAACCCGAAATGATTCAGCAGTTTGCTGTACTGGGCTCTGTTTTCGCTGAACATGTTTATCATATTAAAAATCCGAAAGTCGGTTTGATGAGTATTGGTGAGGAAGCCGAAAAAGGCAATATTCTTACCAAGGAAGCTCATGTGCTTTTAAAAAATACCGGAAACATTAATTTTATTGGTAATCTCGAAGGAAGAGATATGTTTAATAACAAAGCCGATGTAATCGTATGTGATGGATTTACCGGGAATGTTATGCTGAAGCTTGCAGAGTCGTTTTATTCACTCATCCGGAAACGTAATATTCATGATCCTTACTTTGACCGGTTCGATTTTGAAAATTACGGCGGAACCCCGGTATTGGGAATTAACTCAACTGTTGTTATTGCTCATGGTATCTCAAATGCCAAGGCAATCAAAAATATGATTTTACTTACCCGGGAAATTGTGGAAGCCCGGTTAACAGAAAAAATTTCCAGGGCACTCGCCGAAAATACCATGAGCGAGCAGTTGCCAAAATAATCATTTTATGGAAAAAATAAGAGCTGCTATTACTGCCGTAGAAGGGTGGGTTCCCGATTATATTCTCACAAATGCCGAACTGGAAACGCTCATTGATACAACCGATGAGTGGATCACTACCCGCACCGGCATTAAAGAACGTCGGATATTAAAAGGGCCGGGGCTTGGGTCGTCGGATATTGCTACCAACGCCGTTAAAGGTCTTTTAAAGAAACGCGGGATCGGTGCGGATGAAATTGAATTGGTTATTTGTGCAACTACCACTCCCGACATGCAGTTTCCCGCTACCGCAAATATTGTCAGCGACAAGGCCGGCATGGTTAACGCGTTTGGGTTCGATTTAAATGCTGCCTGTTCGGGATTTTTATACGCGCTCACTACCGGATCAAAATTTATTGAAAGCGGACAATACAAAAAAGTGGTTGTGATTGGAGTGGATAAAATGTCGTCGATCATAGATTATACCGACCGTGCAACCTGCGTTATTTTTGGCGATGGAGGTGGCGCTGTTTTACTGGAGCCTTCAACCGATGGTAATGGAATCATTGATTCTATCCTGGCCAGTGATGGTTCAGGCAGGGCCTATCTGCATCAAAAAGCCGGCGGAAGTGTTCTTCCGGCATCACACGAAACCGTTGATGCCAAGCAGCATTTTGTGTACCAGGAGGGCCAGGCTGTTTTTAAGTTTGCCGTTACTAAAATGGCCGATGTTTCAGCCGAAATTATGGAACGCAATAACCTTACGGGAGATGATGTTGCATGGCTGGTTCCTCACCAGGCCAATAAACGGATCATTGATGCAACCGCTAACCGGATGGGGCTTAGCAACGATAAGGTAATGCTGAATATTCAAAAATATGGTAATACCACCAACGGAACCATTCCACTATGCCTCTGGGAATGGGAAAGTCAGCTGAACAAAGGCGATGTGCTCATTTTGGCCGCCTTTGGTGGTGGATTTACCTGGGGTTCGGTTTATCTGAAGTGGGCATATGATGCCAAAAAATAATTTTCTACATTTGATAGTAAATTCCAGCCAAAATGAATAAGAAAGAAATTGAAGAACTTATAAAGTTTGTTTCAAAATCCGGCGTAAGCGAAGTGAGCCTTGAACAAAAGGATTTTAAAATCACTATTGTCAACTCGCCAAAAACAAGCTTTGCTGCTCCAGCGCCGCAAATCGTTCATGCGGCACCGTTAGCAGCCCCCGCACCTGCCGCTGCACCTGCTCCGGCCGCTGCAGCACCCAAGGCAAGCGACGAATCGAAATATCATGTGGTGAAATCACCCATGATTGGAACCTTTTATCGTACGCCATCGCCCGATAAACCTAATTTTGTTAATGTGGGCGATGAAGTAAAACAGGGTCAGGTGATTTGTATCATTGAAGCCATGAAGCTCTTCAATGAAATTGAATCGGATATATCCGGCAGGATTGTAAAGGTGCTTGTTGATAACTCCACTCCTGTTGAATACGACCAGCCTTTGTTTTTAATTGACCCCGCCTGATCACCCTGAATACCGATTGCGATATTCCTTCAGAAACAATTATCAGTTCTGATTCAATCCCATTATATTTTTTAATCTATCGAGAATTTTATGTTTAAAAAAATACTTATTGCCAACCGGGGAGAGATTGCATTGCGGATTATCCGCACCTGTAAAGAAATGGGCATTCGTACGGTTGCCGTTTATTCAACCGCCGACAAGGAAAGCTTACACGTCCGCTTTGCCGATGAGGCCGTGTGTATTGGTCCTCCCCCTAGCCGCGATTCGTATCTGAACATAGCCAATCTGATTTCTGCCGCCGAAATCACCAATGCCGATGCCATTCATCCCGGATACGGCTTCCTTTCCGAAAACGCCAAATTTTCAGGTATCTGCGGCAAGCATGATATAAAGTTTATCGGTGCTTCGCCCGAGATGATTGACGCGATGGGAGATAAATCGAATGCCAAGGATACCATGAAAAAAGCAAAGGTCCCTACCATTCCCGGTTCGGATGGGTTACTGAGCAGTTTTTCAGAAGGCCAAACTATTGCAAAAGAAATTGGATATCCGGTAATACTTAAAGCAACAGCCGGTGGTGGCGGAAGGGGCATGCGTATTGTGTGGGAAGAAAAAGAATTTGAAAATGCATGGAATTCGGCCAGGCAGGAAGCCGGTGCCGCATTCGGAAACGATGGCATGTACCTCGAAAAGTATATCGAAGAACCACGTCATATTGAAATTCAAATTGCCGGTGATCAGTTTGGCAAAGCATGCCACCTTTCTGAACGTGATTGTTCCATCCAGCGGCGGCATCAGAAGCTTGTTGAAGAAACTCCTTCACCCTTTATGACGGATGAATTACGTGACAAAATGGGCGATGCCGCCATTAAAGCAGCCCTGGCTGTACAATATGAGGGTGTGGGAACGGTTGAATTCCTGGTCGATAAATACCGTAATTTCTATTTTATGGAAATGAACACCCGAATTCAGGTTGAACACCCCATTACGGAAGAGGTAATAAACTACGACTTAATTAAAGAACAGATAAAGATAGCGGCAGGTATCCCTATTTCAGGCGTTAACTATTATCCAAAACTGCATGCGATTGAGTGCCGTATCAATGCCGAAGATCCATACAACAACTTCAGACCATCGCCGGGCCGAATCACCAACCTGCATGTTCCGGGTGGCCATGGTGTTCGGGTCGATTCGCACGTTTATGCGGGTTATACCATCCCTTCAAATTACGATTCGATGATCTCAAAACTTATAACCATTGCGCAAACCCGTGAAGAAGCTATAAATACCATGGAACGCGCGCTGAGCGAGTATGTGATTGAAGGTGTTAAAACTACTATTCCGTTTCATGTACAGCTCATGCAGAATCCCGATTTCAGAAGCGGAAATTATACCACCAAGTTTCTGGAAAATTTTAAGCTTTTGTAATAACTGGTGGCAAGTGAACAGCCGCTTGTCACGCTATCAACCATGGATCTCAGTTTTAAAGCAATCTTAACCGTTTCAATGATTCTTTTCGCGGTGATTGATATCATCGGATCAATCCCGGTTATTATACAGATCCGGCAGCAAACCGGCAGCATTCATCCCGAAAAGGCAACCCTGGTTTCGCTGCTTATAATGCTGATGTTCCTGTTTCTCGGCGAAAGTATACTCCAGTTTTTAGGACTCGACATTTCTTCATTCGCAATTGCCGGCTCTTTTGTACTGTTTTTTCTTGCACTGGAAATGATTCTGGGAATTAAATTATACAAGGAAGAGGTCCCCGGTACTGCCTCAATAGTCCCTATTGCTTTCCCTCTTATAGCCGGTGCAGGTACCATGACCACCATTCTCACGCTCAGGGCCGAGTTTAATGCACTCACCATTGTTATTGGGATCGTTTTGAATTTAATTCTGGTTTACCTCTGCTTGAAAAATCTGCGTTTTCTGGAGAGGCTGCTAGGCCCGGTTGGTATTGGCGTTGTAAGAAAAGTTTTTGGTTTCATCCTGCTTGCCATTGCGGTGAAATTATTCAGGTCGAACGTAGGGTTATAACCTTGCCTGGTTGACCCGACAGAATCAACGAAATAGTTATAACAAATTTAAAATCCTGCCATCCCCTCACCCATGATTCAAATTTTCACCGACGGTTCATCACTAGGCAATCCGGGCCCCGGAGGTTATGGCATAATTATGGTAAGCGGTAAACACCGGAAGGAACTATCACAGGGCTTTCGAAAAACCACCAACAACCGGATGGAGCTGCTCAGTGTGATTGTTGCTTTAGAAGCGTTAAAAAAAGACAATGAGGATGTTTTAATATTCTCCGACAGTAAATATGTGGTTGACAGTGTTGAAAAGGGTTGGGTGTTTGGTTGGGCCAAAAAAAATTTCTCCGGAAAAAAGAACGCCGACTTATGGAAGCGATTCCTGAATATATATCCAAAACACCGGGTAAAGTTCAGGTGGATCAAAGGACATAACAATCATATCGAAAATGAACGTTGCGATGAAATGGCGGTTGAAGCTGCTTCAGCCTCTGGCCTGCTAATTGATGCGGGATTTGAATCGGGATTGTATAACTGATACATTAAAAAAATATCATAATTTAACTTGTCACTGTAAATTACATTACCATGAAAACAATAAAGCTTTCGCTGATAATTTTACTGGTTGCTACATGTCAGGCGGATATGTTTGCACAAACTGTATTACAACAACCTAAAATAAAGAAGATTCTTGTAACCGGAAGTTCTGAGATGGAGGTTGACCCGGATGAGATTTATGTAAACTTCATTTTGCGGGAGTATCATAAAAACAATAAGGAAAAAATTGGCATCGACGCCATCCGTAAGGAATTTTTAGAGGCTTGTTACAAAGCAGGCATTCCAAAAGAGAACATAAAGGTTGAGGGTATGGCCGGCCATGCCTATGGCGACTGGTTTATCCGTAAAAGAAAAAAGGACCCCGATTTTGTCGCAAATATTACATACATCATAAAATTTCAGTCATCAAAAATGATCGACGACCTGATCCCCAGGTTAAATGATGAAGCGGTATCGAATATGTATATCAGTAAAAAATCGCATTCCAATATGGAAGCTTTCCGAAAAGAGGTAAAAATTAAGGCTGCCATGGCGGCAAAGGAGAAAGCATTGTACCTGTCGCAAAGCATTAACGAAAAACTGGGCGGGGCACTGGTGATAGAAGAAATTGAAATGGGCCAGCCTTATCCAATGATGATGAAAGCAAGCAATATGGCTTTTGATGCCATGAGCGAAGAAGCCTATGGGGGTGAAACGTCAATGCCGTTTGAAAAGATTAAGATCCGGTACGAAATCAGGGCGGAGTTTGAGTTGCTGTAGCAACTACTTATTAGTCACCCGTTTTTACAAACCGCGAATAGTACCGTTGGCCGGAGCTTATTAATTCAACAAAATAAACTCCCGCTGATAAGAATCGTATGTCAGTACCGGCGAGTAATTTCTCGGTTGTACTACTATTCGTATAAACCGATTTTCCAATTATATTGAGAATTTTAAATGATACCTTTTCATTGAAGCTGATGTTATTTTTTACGTAAATTTTATCCTTTGCAGGATTAGGATACACCGTAATAGCCGTTGAAACAGTGTTCGGTCCTTCCTGAACTGATGATACCAGGGTACTATCCAAAAAAATATTTTCATCCCCCGGCTGATAGGCGGCATAAATAAAATAAGTCATTAACATTTCGTCGGTAGTGAGCGGACCCGAGTAAACCGTTTGAGGTTGGTTATTCGGGTTATGCGGATTATTTACCGTATTATCGAAACTTGCCTGTGCATACAAGCGTGCCCCTGCCGGAATTTTTTGAATTTTCTGAAATGTATAATATTTCTGCCAGTGAAAATCCCATTGCGGAATATCAATCAACGGAACGGAATCGTTGGTGAGTGTTTTGAACCATACTTTGTACGATTTACCTAACAGATGCATATGCGGACAAATAGATATAAACGACCGGTCGACTGCCATTTGACCCGACATCTGATCGAACGTGGTAATCATGTTTGGAGGAATTATCAACGGCCCCTGGGCCGGAATCGGATTATTGAGTAACCAGCCTACATTCACAGCTCTCACATTTGCCGGGTTGGTTATAAACCGCAAGTTCATTTTAGTAGTATCCGTCTGACCCATACCACCGGGTCCGTAATGAATCTCAAAAACAAAATCGGCACCGGGAGGTACCATGATTCCCCAATTGGACGGATATTTTGCAATACCTCCACCCGGCTGCCATGCATTCATGTAATAGTTGGAAGCGAACCCTCCGCTGAAACCCGGAGTGGGTGTTATCGAGTCATTGTAGAATGAGGTGCCTGATAAATCGTAATGAATATCGGCATGGTGAACCAGGTGAGGAAGTCCGGGAATGACTTCAATTTGATTCACATACACGGTATCGGTAAAATTTGAATGAAATGCGAACCACCGGTAAACTTCATTGTTGGTGGTGAGTGTATATGGTTGAATCTGTATGGTATGATGAATTGTGTCGAGCAATGAACCCCCAGGTAAAAACACCGGAGGAGCGGGTGCCAGCAGAGTATCTCCCATGGGCATACCATTATCTACCCAATCGCTTACCGCTTGTATTTCGGCCGTATCGAGCAGCGCTTCATAGGCAAAGCGCCTGTAAGCGGGATTAGCAGGCCATGGAGGCATTTCGCGGCTCACAACCATATCTTTTATTTCGGAGCCATTGTTAAAGGCATCGGCGTAAGTAATCAGAGGGAAAGGCCCTATACCGCCGGCATGGTGACAGGAGGCGCAGTTCTTGTAAAGAATCGGAGCAATGGAAGTACTCCAGTCGGGCGTTTGCGCTACCGAGGAAAATGCTGCCAAAAAGGCGATGGTCACGAAAGAAAGTTGCTTCATTCACATTCATTATTAACAGCATGAAAGTAGCAAAAAAAGTCATTGCTATAAGCCCCATGCAACCCGCTTTCAGCACTATTTCTGAAATTCCGTTATAATCACCTACTGCTTCCGTATCTGGTTTCGTGTTGGAACAAATATGTATCAACATTCAATTGAAGGGTTCATCTTTCATAGAATTCTACAATTTCTCTCCCGGTTTTTTATACGGTCACTTTTAAAATCTCACAAAAGAACATGAATTTGTAATTCACCGCTTTGAAAATTCCTCATCCGGTAAAACCTTAACAGGTGCTATAAAAATATTCTGAATCACATCTTAGTAAAAGACCAGTATCAGCCTGATTAAACAAAATTCACACACAGCACTTTAATTAAATTCTCTTTGATATTACAATTCCGTTTATTTTATTTTGTACAGCCAGTGTTTAACCTCTCAATTTTTTTATTATGGGAAAACGTTACTCTTTCGCCTGCATTACCATCCAATCTGATGATTATTTCCCATTATCATTTTTAACTTCCTACGTGGGTAAATTTGAAGATCCCCCTTGATTGAGGTATTATGCCCTGGTCATCATAACCTTTTTTCCCTCTATCTACTAAATACTAACCAAATAAAATCACGACCCAATGAAAACTCTGAAATTTTATGGGACGCTGCTATTAACCTTAATATTTGTCGTCTCTGCTTCATTTGCACAGAAAAAACTTTCAAAAGAATATCATGGCATCGAGGCCAAACAAATTATTCCACAGGCGACCTATGTACAGGAACGTGAACATACAAACTATCCCGCCTTTGTACGGCTTGACGAAAGTTCAGATATCAGCGAAACACAGTTTGTCGCCTGGCTAAAATCAACCTTAAAATCGGATGACGACATTGACTTTATTACATCGCGTACCGAATCGGATGAACTTGGATTTAATCATACGCGTTACATACAAACCTACAAAGGAATTCCCGTTGACAAATCCACTTACATTGTTCATTCAAAAAACGGTATTGTAAAATCATTCAATGGAATTGCCTTAACCATTAAAGGCAATCCGTCACCTTTGGCTTCTTTGTCATCTTCCGAGGCACTGGCATTCGCGCTCAACCATATGAATGCTGATAAATATATGTGGGATGATCCTTTCTGGGAAAATGAGCTAAAGAAACGGAAAGGCGAAACGGCAACGCACTATCCGGCAGGGGAACTGACCTGGTTCGAAACAAAGGACCACAATTTTAAACTCGCGTACAAATTTGATGTTTATGCCAGCAGTCCGCATTCATCCCAGCGTTATTACATAGATGCCAATAATGGAGCTGTTTTAAATATCGTTCCGCTTGAACACGACTGTGTTGGAAGTTCGGTAAACACCATCTTTAATGGAAACAGAAATATTAATACGGAATTGTATACCGCCACTGAATACAGATTGAAGGATGATTGCCAGGCGGCAACCATCAGGGTTCGCGACTGGAACAGTGCCACTACCACAGCCAGCCCTTTAGAAATTGATAATACAACCAATACCTGGACCACTATGGATGAGCGATTTGGCGCCACGGTTCTTTGGGAAATAAAACAATCGTACAACTATTTTCTGAATGTTCATGGAAGAGCTTCCACAGATAATGCCAACGGAATTATAGAGGCGTACATCAATGCTGTTTTTTCCTGTTCTACATGTCCGGGAGGCGTCACCACCAATAACGCCTCTATGGGAAACGATGGCATTACAATGAAAGTAGGTCTCAGCAGTGCCGGCACCCTGGCCAATTCGTATGCAACAGTTGATATCATAGCACACGAATACACGCATGCCGTAACAAGATTCTCTTCGAACCTGGTGTATCAGGATGAGTCAGGCGCCCTCAACGAATCATTCAGTGATATTTTCGGAGAAGTGATTGAACGGTATGTTTTAGGAACTAACGACTGGCTGCTTGGCAGTGAACGTACCAATGGCGCAATCAGGGATATGTCAGCTCCCAATAATTTTAACGATCCGGATACTTACGGAGGCTCCAACTGGTGTGATTATACCAATGCCGGGTTGAATTGCACAATGAATGATAACGGCGGTGTACACACCAACAGCGGCGTTCAGAATTTCTGGTATTTCCTGTTAGTGAGTGGAGGATCGGGAATTAATGACAATGGCGATTCATATAGTGTTAATGGAATCGGGAATACTGCCGCACGGGCCATTGCATACCGGAACCTTACCGTGTACCTGGGATCAAATTCCACTTACGCTGATGCACGAACCGGCTCTATCAATGCAGCTATTGATCTTTACGGATCCTGTTCCAATGAGGTAAAACAGGTTACCAATGCCTGGCATGCTGTTGGAGTGGGAGGAAGAGCATTTGATGCCACAGCTGTTGTAACTTCCAATTACAAAGGCCGTGATGTTTCATGTTTCAATGCGTGCGACGGATCAGCCACGGCAAGTGTTGAAGGTGAATTGCTGCCACTTTATGAATGGAACACAGGGGCAACCACCCAAAGCATCGGGTCGCTTTGCCCAGGTACATATACAGTTACCGTTAGCAACTTTCTGGGTTTGGGATGTACCGTTACAAGGAGTGTTACATTAAACAATACTCCTGATCTGGTTGTTCCGGCGCTTACCTTATCCGACTATAACGGCTATAATATATCTTGCAACGGTGGAAGTAACGGAATCGCCGCAGCATTTCCGTCGGGAGGAACAGCACTATACGATTATCAGTGGAGCAGTGGCCAGGCTACTTCGGTGGCAAATGGATTATCAGCCGGCACATATACCGTGACCGTTACCGATGCCAACGGGTGTACAGAAACAAGAAGTGCTACATTAACCGAGCCTCCGGTATTGAATAATTCGGCGTCACCTACCACGAACTATAACGGATATAATGTTCGTTGCTTCGGCGGAAATGATGGTGCTGCAGCGGCATTCCCGTCGGGAGGTGTTGCTCCTTACTCTTATTTGTGGAGTGACGGGCAAACGACTAATCCGGCAACTGCACTTTATGCAATTACATATACGGTTACTGTTACCGATGACAATGGATGTACAAAAAGCGCCAGCACTACCCTTACCGAACCACCTCAGCTTACTATAGATGCCGGCGAAAACGATATTGTATATTTTGGATACCCCGATTCAGCCTGTACTACATTATCGGCATCGAATGTGGGAGGTGGTGTGCCTCCTTATGTACTAACCTGGAGCACAGGAAGTCATGATGCTTCAATTGAAGTATGCCCCATGAATACAACGGTGTACTACCTCACAGTTACCGATGCCAATGACTGCATGCTTACCGACAGTGTTCAGGTTTGTGTGTTTGATGTAAGGTGTGGCATTAACCTGAATAAGGTAATTATTTGCCACCCGACAGGAAGCTCCGTAACACCTGCACAAACGTTATGCGTAAGCTTAACAAGTGCCATGAACCATATTGCCAATCATCCCGGAGAGCAGCTCGCTGCATGTGGAACCATAAAAGTTTGTGAGTTCCCTGGTGGAATCCGTTTTGATGAAAGCGCAATTACTGAAGTTCCTGATGG
The DNA here is from genome assembly GCA_964587075.1 of uncultured Flavobacteriaceae bacterium. Lineage (GTDB taxonomy): Bacteria > Bacteroidota > Bacteroidia > AKYH767-A > OLB10 > CAZPKJ01. Next base: position 27,818 of record CAZPKJ010000014.1, read on the forward strand.
ATCAGGCTACCTTAATGCATTTCCCAATCCGTTTACAGGAACAACACACATCAGTTATATGATTCCTGAACCGGGACATGTAAGTATCGGAGTTTACGATATGGCAGGAAGGATTCTGCTGAATTTGCTTGAAGAACCTGCTGAAGGCGGATTCATTTATGAAACGGAGCTGGATGGCGCTACCCTGCAGGATGGAATTTACTTCCTGATAATGGAAACCGACACGGGAGTGATAACCACTAAAAAAATTATTCTGGCCGAATAACCACCGTAAACAAAATAACTGAATAAAAAAACCGCCCTTTGCCAGTATATACGGCAAAGGGCGGTTTCATTCAGGTATAAGGCTGATCGATTAAGCTAACTTTACATTAACCGCGTTGATTCCTTTTTTTCCTTGTTGTACGTCAAATACAACTTCGTCATTTTCGCGGATGTTTTCCATTAATCCTGTAGCATGTACGAAGAACTCTTCGTTGCTGCCTTCTTCTTTAATAAATCCGAATCCTTTTGAGTCGTTAAAGAATTTTACTGTTCCTTTTTTCATTTTAATTTGTGTTAGTGATGTGATTGATTTGTTGTTTGTTATTATTAATTTAAATTTAAGCGAATGGATGTGCTGTTACCACTTCAATATTCTTCTTTATCAGTTTACTGATATCACGAAGGTAAGGAAGTTCGTCGTTTGTACAAAAAGAGAGCGCGGTTCCCGATTCTCCCGCCCTGCCTGTTCGTCCGATACGGTGAACATACGTTTCGGCCTGTTCGGGAATTTCAAAGTTAATAACGTGAGTCAGTTTATCGACATCAATACCTCTCGACGCGATATCGGTTGCAACTAAAACACGAATATTTCTCGACTTAAATCCTTTCAGGGCGCGCTCTCGTGCACCCTGCGATTTATCACCATGAATGGCTTCGGCTTTAATTCCGTTCTTATTAAGTTCTTTCACCACCCTGTCGGCACCCCTTTTGGTTCGTGTAAAAACCAGGGCGTGTTCAATAGATTCGGCTGAAAGGACATGCCTGAGAAGTGATCTCTTATTTTCTTTTTTTACGTAGTAAACCGATTGACGCACAGTTGTAGCGGCCGATGATACAGGAGTTACACTTACACTCACCGGGTTCCTGAGTAATCCCCCGGCGAATTTTCTGATTTCATCGGGCAATGTTGCTGAAAACAATAATGTTTGTTTTTTAGCCGGGAGTTTTGAAATGATTCTTTTAATATCATTGATGAATCCCATATCAAGCATCCTGTCGGCTTCATCGAGAATAAAATACTCCACTTTACGCAAATCGATATATCCTTGCTGCATCAGGTCGAGCAGTCGTCCCGGAGTAGCTACCAGGATATCGACACCCCGCTGCAATGCTTTTGTTTGTGCAAGCTGAGAAACGCCTCCAAAAATTACCGTATGTCTCAAACCAAGTTTGTTGCCATATGCGGCAAAGCTTTCGCTGATTTGAAGGGCCAGCTCACGGGTAGGCGCAAGTATAAGTGACCGGATTCCGGAATTTGGCCGGTTAGAAGCAGAAAGAAGCTGAAGGACAGGCAATGCGAAAGCGGCTGTTTTTCCAGTACCGGTTTGGGCACATCCGAAAATATCGCTTCCCTTTAATATATGGGGAATTGCTTGTTGCTGGATAGGTGTGGGTTGTAAATAACCCTTTTCAGTCAGCGCACCAATTAAGGGGCTGATCAGGTTTAAATCATGAAATGTCATTTGTAATTTTGGTTTAATGGCTTGACCTGGCGGGACTTAACGATAATTTATGATGGCCCGCTTTTGAAGAAAAATGTGAATTAAACCGTAATGTAAAATCTTTATTTACAAAATGCCTGAGATACACCTCTCTTATTAAGCGGGACAAAG